>OMRS01000045.1 GCA_900313545.1 uncultured Eubacteriales bacterium
ATGAGTCATAAAAGATTATTTCATAAAATCAGGGAGCATGTCAAGTGCGAATTTGCGCCCGTCGGGGCTACGGAGGCGAAAACAGGGCACCCCCGGTCCGTGGCAGGGAAGGGAGCAGAAGGCGCCGGTCCGCTTCTGAGGATCCCGCGGGTCCCTTAAGGGGGGAAGACGGATATCCGGCGGGGGAGCTCAGCCGTGTCCGGGGCGGGATGGATGCCGTGAATACATATGCGGGAAGGGACGGGATGAAAGGTCCCCCGGACGGTTTCTTCCGCAGAAACCGCAGTGCGGGTTTCCCCGGGGCGGACAGGAAGCGCGGCCGGGCCCGCAGGGCAGCTGAGAAGGACGCCGTCTTCAGTTCTGCTGTGAATGCGGAGAGGGTCGTGCTTGAAGAAGGAACGCGTTTCGATTATGATACCTGTGAATTCCCGGAGGGGTGCAGGGTCTCCCCGGCAAAACCTTCCATCTGATTTGAGAAGAACCGTCCCGGCGCGAAGAAGCCTCTGCCCGGCCTGATTCCCCTTTCTCCTGAGGGGACCGGTGCCCGCTGCGCATGTGCCGGCGGGCTTTTCATCTGGTGAGGGACTGCCGCGGCGCTCAGAGGACGCGCTGATTCACGAGGGGACCGCGAACATGAAGACTGCGACGCCGGACGGGATTCAGGCGGCGGAAGGACCGCACCGCCGGTTTCTCCTCAGGCGTCATGCCGATGAGGCTTAAGCACATCAGGACCGCAATGGAGGTGGGATCATCATGAAAAAACGCATTTTTACACTGGCACTGACGCTCGCCCTGCTGCTGACGCTGTCCGTCCCGGCGCTTGCCCGGACCGGAAAGACGGAATCCGCCCCGGAAGAGGCGGGTTCCCTGCCTGACAGGCCGGGCAGCCTCATTCACGAAGCGATGGCTCCCGACATCACGAAAAAGGACATGACCTTCTATCTTTGCAGGACCGACGATACCCGGACCCTTCCGGTATACTTCGTCGGAGGTTCGGACGTGCCCCATGTCTCTCTCAGGGACTGGGCCGAAATGTACGGCCACATCATGAGGACCTATGTCGACAAGGGGGATACCCCCCAGTACGATCTGACCTTCTCCATCGACGGACAGACCGCCGTACTGACCCGCAGTGACGGGGACCCCTACACCATGACCGTCGACTGCGCCAGTGATACGATCACCTTCCTGGATTTCGACGCCTTCTTCCGGCTCGAACCGGACAGGGTGCTGCTTGACGTGCTGGAGGCGGCCAGCTCCCGTTCGGATGAAGCGAGGAGCCTCTTCAAACGCACCCCGGGCTCCTACGAGCGTTACGGCGACGAGGTGGTGATCGACGCGGGCGCATACGGCATCGATTTCGTGTCGGACGGACAGATCTGCTATATGCCCCTTCAGACGCTTGGGGACATCCTGCTGTCCCACAAATATGTGAACGTCTTCTGCAACGGCGAGACGGTCTGCTTTGTCAGGTACGGCGAGCTGAAGGACGGCAGCGGCGAACTCACCGATCTGGGAAAGATCGTGTATTCCGTCCCGAAGGGACGCTTCAGCGAAGCCATGGGCCGTTTCAACTACGCGGAACTGTGCCTCGCATTTGACACCCTCTACGGCCTGAGGGAGGTTCACGGCTTCAGGAACTTTGAGGATCTGGTCAATCGCGTCGGCGCACGCGAAGCCCTGTCGGGCACGGACCCCAATCAGGCGGACAGTGCGCTCTACGCCATCATCGAGCTGCACCTGGACGACCTGCACAGCGCATGGAGGATGACCTCTCCCCTGAGCGAGGACACACTTCAGGCGGAGCTTCGGGAAAAGGTGGGCAGAGGGCGCTCCGACATGGCGCTCAGGGACCAGATGGAAACGTTTTTCCGCGCCAGAAAGGCCGCGTATCCCGACAAGGTCCCCGGGTATGAGGAAATCGGCAACACGGCCTACATCACCTTTGATCAGTTCGCCCCCATTCCGGAGGGCACGGATTACTACGAGAGCGCGCCCACGGAGGAGAATACGGACACCATCGGCCTGATGATCTATGCGTATTCCCGGATCATGCGCGAAAACAGCCCCGTCGAAAACGTGGTGCTGGACCTCGCCTGCAACACCGGCGGCGATTCCGACACGGCGGTGTTTACCCTTGCGGCTTTCCTGGGTGACGGCTATGCCAGCGTGACGGACACCCTGTCCGGTGCGCTCGCCACCGGCGTGTACAACGTGGACATCAACCTTGACGGCAGGTTTGACGAAAAGGACTGGGGCCTCAGGAACAAGAAGCGCTTCTGCCTGATCTCCCCGGTCAGCTTCTCCTGCGGCAACCTCGTGCCGAACGTCTTCAAGAATTCCCGTCAGGTGACGCTGATTGGCCAGACCTCCGGCGGCGGCAGCTGCGCGGTGCTGCCGCTGACCAGCGCCTGCGGCGCCTACTTCCAGATCTCCGGCTTCGCGCGCCTGGCCTTCACCAAGAACGGCTCCTTCTACGACATCGACCGCGGCGCGGAGCCGGACTTCCCCCTCGCGTTCCCGGAGTCCTATTTCGACCGCGCGGCGCTGACGGAGTATATCAACAGCCTCAGATAACCGGTTTTCCATCCGACCGGGACGCATCCTCCGCGGTTCCCGCCGCGGGCGGGCTTCCCCGGCAGCGGGGGCCGGGCTGACACGGGAGCGGAAGGGGTCTGTCTGAGGTACATCACCGGTCTTCCCGGGATTACGGGATTCCTTCCCGTAATCCCTTTTATGATTTGGAAACGGGACGGCGCGGGTCAGGAAGGCGGCCGGCCGGGAGGGACCGGGCGGCGCCCCGGGGTGCAACGGCCCGGAAAGGGAAAACCACATGATATGGGGATGACAAGGCGCCAGGGGCACAGGATCCTGCGCCCGCGGCACCCCACGGCAGCCCCCGAAGGTGCGCGGAAGAACACTTCACGCTGCAGGGCAGGAACCTTCAAAGAAAAAATATGAAATCCGCTTGCGGATGATAAATGTCTTTGATAAAATAATGCTGAAAATAAATAATCATGAAAGGAAGCCAACTATGACCAAAAAGATTTTCAAAAGCGTCAGGGAACTCCGCAAGGCAAAGAAGCTGACTCAGAAGGACATGGCCCAGGCAGTGGGAATCAGCACACCGTCCATTGTTGCCTATGAAAGCGGAAGAACGACCCCCAGCAGGAAAGTGGTGGACAAAATCAACGAGACATTCGGCGTGGAACTGAGAGTGGTCAGGAAACCCCGCAAGGCCCGCGGCGCAAAGCCGGTCAAAATGGCCATGTCGGCCATCATCCTCCAGAGGGGAGAGGATCAGCTGACGCTCAGGGACATCCTCAAGAAAACGGGAAAGGTCGGCAGGCTGTATATCCGTCCGGACGAAAACAAGGCGTACTGGGTCAAGGACGAGGAAAACGGCTCGGTGGACCTGTGGTGAGAACGGGGCCGAAGGGGGACCTGCACGAGGCGGAGGATTCTGCTGTTTCCTGGAGATAGCACCATTGTCAGCGGATGGCGATGGTGCTTTTCTGTTCCTCCGGGGGAGGGACCCCGCGGAGGCAGGCCTCAGATGAACTTCCCGCAAAACGCGGTGAGGGCGCCAGGGTGAAGCCTGACGCGCCTTTTTCCGGGGCGGCCGCGGGAAGGACCCGCCGGAAAAAAGAAACAGACAAGTGGAGGACAAGATGTCACAATCCGTACAGGAGCAGATGCAGGAGATGATCTCCAGGCTGAATGCGGCCTCGGAAGCGTACTACGGCGGCAAAGAGGAGATCATGAGCAACTATGAGTGGGACGCGCTGTTTGACCGGCTCGCCGCACTGGAAAAGGAATCCGGGACGGTGCTTCCGGGGAGCCCCACCGGGCAGGTGAGCGCCGCGCGGGAGGACAGCATCGCCGGGGCCAAGGAGCCCCATGAATACCCGGCGCTGTCCCTGGCCAAGACCAAGAGCGTGGAGGCGCTGCAGCAGTGGGCGGGGGAAAGGGAGGTCTGGCTGGCGTGGAAGCTGGACGGGCTGACCCTGGTCCTCACCTATGACCGGGGAGCGCTGACCCGGATCCTCACCCGCGGCAACGGCACCGTGGGAAGCAACATCACCTTCATGCGGGAAGCCATCCGCGGCATTCCCCTGACCCTTTCCTACCAGGGGCACCTGGTGGTCCGGGGGGAGGCGACCATTTCCTATCCGGATTTCGAGCGCATCAATGCCACCCTGGAGGACCCGCAGGAGCGGTATGCCAATCCCCGGAATCTGGCGGCCGGCACGCTGGGGCTGGATGAAAAGCGCCTGGAGGAGGTCCGCGGGAGAATGGTGACCTTCAACGCCTTTACCCTGGTGCACCTGGATGAACCCATGCCCTCCTGGGGGGAGCGCATGGACTGGCTGGACCGGATGGGGTTCATCACGGTGGGCAGGGAGAAGACCACGGCCCGGGGACTGCCGGAGGCGGTTGCCAGGTGGACCCGGGATGTGGAGGAAGGCCGGATGCAGCTGCCCGTGGACGGACTGGTGATCTGCTATGAGGATACGGACTACGCGGCCTCCGGCAGCGTGACGGGCCATCACGCCACCCGCGCCGGCCTGGCCTTCAAGTGGCAGGACGAATCCGCAGCCACCACGCTGCGGCGCATCGAGTGGTCCTGCGGAGCCACCACCATCACCCCCGTGGCTGTCTTTGATCCGGTGCAGCTGGAGGGAACCACGGTCTCCCGGGCGTCCCTGGTGAACCTGAGCGAGCTGGAGCGGCTGGGGATCGGCGCAAATGACCGGACGGAGATCGAGGTGATCAAGGCCAACAAGATCATCCCCAAGGTGATCGCCGTGCGCCATGCGGAGGGGACGGCCCAGGTGCCCGGAAAGTGCCCTGCCTGCGGCGCGGACACGGTGATCCTGGAGGGCAGCAGCGGTGCCCGCACGCTCAGGTGCGACAATCCGCGGTGCCCGGCGAAGAACCTGAAGAAGATCGAACGCTTCGTCAGCAAGAACGGGATGGACATCGACGGAATGTCCATCGAGTCCGTCCGGGATTTTGTGGCGGCGGGCTTTATCCATACCTTTGCGGACATTTTCCGCCTGGAGCGGCATGCGCAGGAGATCCAGGCCATGGAGGGCTTTGGCCGCAGGAGCTGCGAGAACCTGATGGCCGCCATCGAAAAGTCGAGGAAGGGGACGGATGCCGTCCACTTCCTGACGGCCCTGTGCATTCCCCAGATCGGGACGGACGCGGCCCGGCGCCTGGTGGGGGCCTGCGGCTGGCCGGGCTTTGTGGAGGCGCTCAGGTCGGGGGTCAGTTTTGCCGGGGTGGACGGAATCGGCCCGGAGCGCTCCGGCGCCGTCTATGAATGGTACGCCGACCCGCAGAACCGTTCGACCTTTGAGGACCTGCTCACGCTGGTGGAGATTCCCGCCGAGGAACCGGCGGGGGAACCGGAGGGCACCTGCAAGGGGCTGACATTTGTCATCACCGGGGATGTCCACGTGTTCAAAAACCGCAGTGAATTCAAGGCGTACGTGGAAAGGAACGGGGGAAAGGTCGCGGGAAGCGTCTCGGGGAAGACCAGCTTCCTCGTCAACAATGATGCGGGCTCCGCCTCGTCCAAGAACCGGAAGGCGGCGGAGCTGGGGGTAAGCGTTCTGACGGAGGAGGAGTTCATCGCCCGGTTCGGCAGATGATGCCAGGGGGAGGCCCCGGAAGAGGGCGCCATCCATGCGCCCTCCTCCCGCGGAGCCGGCCCTGCCGTGAAGACGGGATACACCCCGGCAAATGACTGTTTTTCAAAAAAACATTGCGAATCCATTCGATAATGAATTATAATAAATCAGTTGAGAATCGTCTCCAACCCCCTTCTTTCCCGCAGTACCCTACAACAGAGTGAAAAGGAGAGACAGCAGCATGAGCAATGACAAGAGGGTCGTGTTTTCCGATTTCGACAGCTTCCTGTTCCACCAGGGAACGAATTATGAGGTGTACAAGAAACTGGGCGCGCATGTGGGCGAGGTGGACGGCGTGCAGGGAACCTGGTTCAACGTATGGGCCCCCAATGCGCAGTTTGTGTCCGTCATCACCGCCAAAACCGGATGGGAGAATGAAAAGTGGATGCACCGCAGCGAGGGCGACAGCGGCGTGTGGGAGTGCTTCCTGGCGGATGTGGGCCATGGCGACGCCTACCGTTACGTGATCACCGGCGCTGACGGGGTCAAGCGCTACAAATCCGATCCCTACGGCTTCTGGTTTGAAAAGCGCCCCAACAACGCGTCCATCGTGTGGGGGACGGACATCTACAAGTGGGGCGACGACGTCCACCAGGCGCAGCGGGACAACACCAAGGTCCTGGAGCGCCCCATGTCCATCTACGAGGTGTACCTGGGCTCCTGGAAGAAGGGCTTCCGGGACGAATACGATGAGGACGGCTTCCTGAACTATGCCCAGTACGCCGACGACCTGGCCCAGTACCTCACCTATATGGGCTTTACCCATGTGGAGCTGATGGGCGTGTGCGAGCATCCCTTCGACCTGTCCTGGGGCTACCAGGTGACGGGTTTTTATGCGCCCACCAGCCG
>OMRS01000174.1 GCA_900313545.1 uncultured Eubacteriales bacterium
GATTCCGGCGCCAGGGTCACGGGTGCATCCCCCGGACCTGCGCGAGACGGACAGGACGAAGCATGTCTGCGCTCCGGTTTTTTCCGCCCTCCGGGGCGCCGGTCCCCGGGAAAGCCCCCTGCCGCGCCGTCCCCTCCGAAGCCGGTATTTGAATATCTCATCATACAATACCCGCATCGAAACATCAAGTTTCTGTTGTTCAAATTCTTTGACAAGTCCAAAAAAATCTGACTCAGAGGGTGCCGGGCCCTTCCAAATCCGCCGTTTCCGTTTCACGGCTCCTCATTCCCCTTGCGCCCAGCCCGGAAAAGCGGGCCGCTCCGCCGCAGATGCCCCCGGCGAAGAGACAATTCTGCCGCAGGCCGGCAGGAGGCCCGAAGAACACCCGCCGACCCTCCGCAGGCTTCGTGCCGGACAGCCCCCTGGTCAAATCCGGGCCGTGACCGGCGCACCTGTCCGGCGGACCCACGGCGCCGGGGATTCCGGGCAACCGTTTCCGGCGGAAAAGCGCGTCGGTTTCGAAAACGCCGCGTGCCTCGCGGTTTTCCATTCGGCCCGCAAGGTTCCCCGCATCCTGCAAGTCCCTGTGCGGCAGGGTCATGGGCGTCCCTCGGAGCACTCCGGAGGATCCTCTCCTTCAGGGGCAGATCCCCTGCCCTCCGCGGAAAGCTCCGGAACGCGCCCCTTCCGATCCCTCTGCCCGGTCTGCCGCTCCCGGGGCTCCCGCCGGCCAGGCTGGGGACGGGCACCTGGCCTTCGCGGGGCGCCGGATTGAGGGTCGCGCGGCATCCCCGCACAGCTCCGCCGCCTGTCCCGGGTGCCGTCTTCTCCCTTTCGCCAAATGGCCCCGCTGGGCTTTGCCGCATGCGGGAATACGGAGGCGCCGCAGGTCCAGGGGAGGTCCTGCCCTTTTCCAACTAAAACGATTTAGTCTAAGCCTGCAGGTCCCCGGGGAGATCCGGCAGCTGAACCTCCGGGCCTGTCAGTGCGACGGAGGTCATTCCTCCCGGCCCCGGAACCTGAAACCTTCACCAACGAACAGGTATCCGTCGGGCATCCCGGCGATATGTAATCAGATCTCGGACACCATCGTTGCCTGCTGCTTTTGAAAGCGTTTTTCTTAAGGGCAATGAACGTTGAAAAAAGCCCGTCGAGATCAGCATGAAATGCTTACTCCCGCGGGCAGTTGATTTAATTGTCTAATCGAATAATAGCTTCAATCTGTTTTTGAAAATCTGGAAGTACATTATACAAAATAGAACATATCAGTTTCCAGTTTGTACTCTCATAATCATGAACCAGTCTATGGCGTAAACCGGCAATCTTGGACCAGGGAACAGCAGGGTGCACTGAGCGAAACTCGTCGCTAATCTGATACGCGTGCTCTCCAATATTATACAGTGGAGTAGTAATTGTCCAACGTAACGGTTCCTGCTCCAAAACCATATCCGGGGTAATATGATTGCTATCCAGATAATCAAGCAGCTTTCTTGTTGTTTCTGCGATTTTTTCAACACGTTGCAAATCACTGTATTTCACGCCGGAATACGCACCCCTTCCTTTTGTATCGATTTATAAAAATTACTGTCCTGTTCAATCTCACACAACTCATAGACATCGACATCTTTCCCCGTCATTCGATGGAGGTCATCCGCCAAGCTGAACACATCCGTCGGATCAAATGCTGTCCCACCAATAATCACAACATCGATATCAGAAAAGGCATCCGCTTCCTGACGGGCGTATGAGCCAAACAGGATAGCTGCCTCCGCATGATACTTTATCAGCAGGGATTGAATTGTAATTTTCAATTGCGTTATCGATAGCACCGTATTCATAGGATCACTCTCCCACCCCAAAGCAATAGATGTTTTGTTCGATCATTTCTCATCTTTCCTTGATCTTATATTACCTTTTTAACGATCGTCAATCAACCACAAAGGTCAGATTCTTTTCCCGCAACTGAAGAAACATGCTCTACACCCGAGAACAGGTATCCGTCGGGCATCCCGACACAATCTGTAATCAGATTCCGGACACCATTCTCTCCGATTGCCTGCGGTACAACAAATACAGTCATGTGGCAGTGGAACCCCTAATCTCAAAGCGGCATATGTATATCGCCAGGGGAAATCTCTTCCACGTACCAACTTAGGTCTGCGTACCCCCTTGAATTGGGTGCTCATGTGATGCGAGCCATCTATTTCCGACAGGTTCTCCCTCATCACTGACACTGCAAAGCAGTCCGAAGGCATGTTCCCCGGTGCAGACCTTCAGAGATAGAGTGAATCCTGCCTTCTGCCAGGTGCGAAAGCGCAGGTGTCGTACGATTTCCCGGCCGCCCTGCCGAAGACTCCCGGACCGGGTTCTTTTCTCCCGGCAATCCGGTTCCGCCGCACAGCGCAGATGCCACTGTCCCCCAGGAAGCGCAGGGCCGGAGTGCGTTATATCTGCAGCCAGCCCTTGGGCTAAACCAGGGCCGGCAGAATGTGGATTCGTGTCTCAATTCCCATTTGTCGCTTGCCCTTCTTTATTGTATAATTCGATGTGAAAAAGAACCTCATCCGCTTGCTGCTGAATCTGCACGTCCCGGGGCAGACGGCATGAGTGTTTCTGCCAAGACTGCAGGCAAAACCACGCCGCCCAGGAGCCGAAACACGCGTTCTCCCGGCAGGCGATGCCGCTCAGGGCAGGGAAGTTCAAACGGGCGAAGAGAGTCCCATTTCAGGACACCTCTTCTTTTTTATTGGATCCCCCCATTTGGCTTTCCCGTTTTTTGTCCGGGGGCTACCGAAGGGAGCAAACCCCTTAACTCGATTTGCAGGGTTCCCCACCTGAACCGCCTCCGGCGGCGGAGTTCCTTTTTCAGGTGCCAGAAAGGAGTAAACCATGAACATCATCAAGGCCCGATATGAAATCCTGTCTCCCGCAGACCTGAAGGGAGCGGGAAAGCAGCAGATCTATGAGAGCATTGAGCGGGCAGGAAGGACCTGCTACAAAAGCGAGGGAAGCATCCGGGAAGGAAGCGCGGCCAGGTTTGTGGCCGCCCTGGTGCGCCGCCACCACGAGGCCATGCTGGAGCATGCGAGCCTGACTGTCCGCTTTACCGTTGACCGGGGGATCACCCATGAGCTGGTGCGCCACCGCGTGGCCAGCTTTGCCCAGGAGAGCACCCGTTACTGCAACTATTCCAGCGATAAGTTCGGTAATTCGGTGACCTTTATCGATCTGCGTCCAGGGATGATGGAGGACCCGGTGGTATCCGCGCTTCCTAAGGAGGAATTTGAAGCCGTGGTGACGGAGTGGCTCTCCGCCTGCGAGGATGCCCAGCGGCACTATCTGGCCATGCTGGAAAAGGGCGCAACGCCCCAGATTGCCCGCTCGGTGCTGCCCAGTTGTGTGAAATCCGAGATCGTGGTGACGGCCAACATCCGGGAATGGCGCCATATCCTGGCCCTGCGGGCCGCGGGGACCACCGGCGCGCCGCATCCCCAGATGACGGAAATCATGGTGCC
>OMRS01000149.1 GCA_900313545.1 uncultured Eubacteriales bacterium
CAGGCGCTTCTTTCTGGGATTCTTTGCCGTTCTCATGCTGGGCAGCCTTATCTGCCTCGCAGGAGTGGTCATGACTTATCTGCCCGTTTCGGGCGCTGTGCTGACCCCCGTGCTCGTTCTGGAATGTCTGTTCCTCATTCTGCCGGTGCCCATGCTGACGACGTATCTGCTGCACTGCTGCAAAGAGCGCATGCGCAAAAGCCGGCTCCTTCGCGTCATGCTGGGCCTGTATGCCGCCTATGCCGTCATGGCCCTGAGCAGCCTGTGCACCGGCGCTTTCGTATCTGTGGCGCCGGACGGGAATGTCTCCCGGGGACCCTGGTACCCGCTCATGCTGCTGCCCACGGTTGCCTCAGCGCTGCTCAACCTGGTGAGCGTGATACGGCGCCGGCGGCAGCTTTCACGCATCGCCCTTCGCAGCTTCCTCACCGCCGTGCTGCCGATGATGGCCGCGCTGCTTGTGCAGATGTTCGTCGATATTACGCCACTGCTTGACATCTTCTGCGTCGTCTCCGGCGTGTGCATGTACAGCCTCATGCTGTCGGACCAGATTGAACAGGATCTGCGCCGCCAGCAGGAGATCGCCGAGCAGCAGCGACAGATCGCCTGTCAGCAGCGGCATATCGCCGATCAGCGCAACAGCATCATGGTGCTGCAAATGCGGCCCCATTTCATCTACAACACCCTGACGAGCATCTACTGCCTTTGCAGCCAGGATCCCGGACTGGCCCAGCAGGTCGTCCTGGATTTCACCACCTATCTGCGCCAGAACTTCAATGCCATCGCCAGCGCCGCGCCCATCCCGTTTTCCGCGGAGCTGGAGAACACCCGCGCCTACCTGGCCGTGGAGCAGGCCCAGCTGGCCAGCAGCCTGTACGTCGATTTCGATACGCCCCACACCTGGTTCCGCGTGCCCCCGCTGACCCTCCAGCCCATCGTGGAAAACGCCATCAAGCATGGCAGGGATCCGTATGCAGGTCCCTTTCATGTCACCATACGCACGCGAAAGACGGATTCCGGCAGTGAGATCGTCGTTGCCGACAACGGCCGCGGTTTCGCGCCCGCCCGTGACAGTGCGCCCCACATCGCCCTGGAGAACATCCGGCAGAGACTGGCGCTCATGTGCGGCGGCAGCCTGACCATCGCGCACAACGACGGCGGCGGGACCGTGGTGACCCTCTCGATCCCGGACAGTCCGGGGCTCAGTAAAGAGGACCAAGCCAATGCCGTATGAAAGGAGATGGATCTGAGAAGCCGGATGCAGAACCGGAAGGAAGGTTTCAACGCTGCCAAAACGTAGGCGGAAGGAGAACCCCGAACCGGTATCTGCTGTCTTTCCGCTGGCGAGGAGGATTCCTTCACTGAAACCGTTACGGGCAACGAACAGGGGCGCCCGTCCGGGTTCATCGGCACCGGTCCGGGGAAAGAGCGTTTTGACAGGGGGATACCCCGCAGGAAAAGGACACGTGATCTAAATATGGTCTATAATTCTGTAAATATACATTCTTGCGGATTTGAGATAACGAGATTATAATGATGAGCCGGGTGAAGCAAATTCACTGCGATATGGATACCAATCGGAGGATGGTCTTCGGCGGGAACCGGATCCATTCGGCAAGGAATGTGAGGGATGCGACTGCTCCTGCCCGGGTATGGCTGCTTTTGACAGGTGACGCCCGTGTGCAGCTGTCTTCAGAATGCGTACTGCCGCGGGCAGAGAAGACATCGCATCATGCTCCGGGTACCCGCCCCGGTTCGGCCCGTCTGCGACAAAACGAAAGGAGAACAGACATGAAAGCAGATCAGATCATCAAAAACGCGAAGATTTTTACATCAGATCAGAAGCATCCGACAGCCACCGCCCTTGCCGTGAAGGACGGGAAGTTCATCTATGTGGGCGACGAGGCAGGCCTTTCGGCATATGAGGGCGTGGTCACCGATCTCGGCGGAAAATTCATCATGCCCGGTATTATCGACAGCCATGTCCATGTAACCATGGGGGCCGGATACGATGTGATAGGCCTAACGGGATTTGGCGAAGTGATTGTCTGCGAGGGCAAACAGGGCGCGCTGGATTTTATAGCGGATTATATCCGGAAGCATCCCGGCGAGGACCGTTACCGC
>OMRS01000290.1 GCA_900313545.1 uncultured Eubacteriales bacterium
TAGGAGATGAAGGAGCGTTTCATCTCGTTTTCCAGGTCGATAGGCGTTACCCGGTCCAGGTCGGTGGTATTGCCGGGAATGTGATCGCTGAAATCCACGTCTCCGTTCTCCTTTCTCAGATGTCCAGATCCAGCACCAGCTTGCTGTTTTCTTCAATGAACGCGCGCCGGGGCTCCACCTGTTCCCCCATCAGCAGGCTCATGATCTCATCCGCCGCGATGGCATCCTCCACGCTGACGCGCAGCATGCTGCGGGTCTCGGGATTCATGGTGGTGGCCCAGAGCTGCTCGGAGCTCATCTCGCCCAGACCCTTGTAGCGCTGGACCTCCGGCTTCTTGTCACGTCCGATCTCCGTCATGATCTTCTCAAGCTCGTTGTCGTCGTAACAGTAGCGCTCCTGTTTGTTGTAGGTCACCTTGTAAAGCGGCGGCCTTGCAGCATAGACATGGCCCTGTTCGATCAGCGGGCGCATGTAGCGGTAGAAGAAGGTGAGCATCAGGATGCGGATATGGCTGCCGTCCACATCGGCATCGGTCATGCACACGATGCGGTCATAGCGGAGCTTGGAGATGTCAAACTCGTCTCCCACGCCGCATCCGAAGGCGGTAATCATGGCCTTGATCTCGTCATTGGCCAGCACCCGGTCAAGGCGCGTCTTTTCCACGTTCAGAATCTTGCCGCGCAGGGGCAGGATCGCCTGGAAATGGCGGTCACGCCCGCTCTTGGCGCTGCCGCCTGCGGAGTCGCCCTCCACCAGGAAGATCTCGCATTTGGAGGGATCCTTGTCGCTGCAGTCCGCCAGTTTTCCGGGCAGGCTGGCAGATTCCAGCACGGTCTTGCGCCGGGTCAGTTCCCTGGCCTTTCTTGCGGCTTCCCGTGCACGGCTGGCCGCCAGGCACCGATCCAGGATGCTCTTGGCGATCTGGGGATTTTCCTCCAGGAAGGTGGACAGCTGGGTGCTCACCACGGAACTGACGATGGTCCGGGTATCGCTGTTGCCCAGCTTGCTCTTGGTCTGGCTTTCGAACTGAGGATCCTCCAGCTTGACGCTGACAATGGCTCCCAGTCCTTCCCTCGTATCCTCTCCGGTCAGGTTGCTGTCGGAGGCCTTGAGAATCCCGTGCTTGCGGCCATAATCGTTGATCACCCGGGTCAGGGCCATGTTGAAGCCGGCCAGGTGCGTGCCGCCGTCCGGGGTATGAATATTGTTGACGAAGCTGAAAATGTTGTCGGTGTAGCTGTCATTGTACTGCAGGGCCACCTCCACGATGGTGGTGCCGCTGACCCCCGACAGATAGATGGGATCGGGGAAGAGCACGGTCTTGCTCTTGTTGATGTAGCGCACGAATTCCCGGATACCGCCCTCATAGAAGAACACCCGTTCCTTGGGCTCCTCTTCCCGCAGGTCGCGGAAGATGATCTTGAGTCCCGCATTGAGGAATGCCATCTCCCGGAAACGGTTCTTGAGAGTGTCAAAATGGAAATTCCCGGTCTCGAAGATGCCATCTTCGTCCTTTCCCTTGACATCCGGCCAGAAACGAATGGTGGTTCCCGTGCGCTCGGTCGTCCCGATCACCTTGAGGTCATACAGGATCTTTCCGCGGGCATATTCCTGCTGGTAAATATTGCCGTCCTGGTGCACCCGGACGAGCATCCTGCTGGAGAGGGCGTTCACAACGGAAGCACCCACGCCGTGGAGGCCGCCGCTGACCTTATATCCCCCGCCGCCGAACTTGCCTCCGGCATGCAGCACGGTCAGGCACACCTCCACAGCGGGGCGTCCCGTCTTGGGATGTATTCCCACGGGAAAGCCGCGGCCGTTGTCCCGGACCGTACAGGAACCGTCCTTTTCGAGAATGACCTCGATCTCGGTACAGAATCCCGCCAGAGCCTCATCCACGGCATTGTCAACAATCTCATAAACCAGGTGATGCAGTCCACGTTCATCGGTGGAGCCGATGTACATGCCCGGACGCTTGCGGACAGCCTCCAGGCCTTCCAGCACCTGAATCTGGTTCTCGTCATAGGCGCCGGCATCCACCGTCTCCTGTCCCTCCACCAGTTCATGTACCTCCACCAGCTCCTCCGGCGCCGTCTGCACCTCCAGTTCGATTTCCATGTTCTCGTTATTTTCCATGCTATACCTCTATGTTTCCATCAAAAGGTGCTTCTGACTGACTTCCCTGTTTCTGCGGTCCATCTCCCTGATGGCCTCCACCGTCTGCCCCCGGGCACGCTGGGCCAGGGTCTGTGAGGAAATCTGGGACAGGCGGATCCTCGGGTTCTCCGTTACACCGCCGGGCACCCGGGCCCCGGAGAGCACCACGGCGCTTCGCACGTCTGTACCCTGTCTGCCCATCACGCGCTGTTCACTGCGCAGGGCCGAGAGCATTCCTTCATTGGGATTGCCGTCCTCTCCGGCAAGGTTGAGAATGGCCACTATCTCGCGGCTGTCCACCCCGACATCGTCCCCCAAATGCAGAATCATGCCTGCAGTCCTCCTGTTCCCGGCTGAGTTCCGGCCGCGCTTCACCCTGCTTTTTCAGGGGTGGTGTACTTTATGTATTATACCAAATTCACCCGTTTTTTTCAAATCTTTTTGTATGGGATTATGCTGATACCATCTCATTTTATCTCCTCTGTTTTCTATTGTTTGCCTGCCGCGGTCCCGGTGCTTCGCAGGCGGAAAAAGCGCAAAAAAACAGCAGACCAACGTCGCGGTCTGCTGTGTGATGCGGATTCCCCGGATCCTGCCTTCTTACCTTCTGCGTCCCCTTCTCTGCCGGTCCTCCCGGATCCGCTCGTCCCAGTCTTTCTCGATGCTTCCATCTGCGCGCATGGCGCTGACGGCGCAGGAAAGCACCTCATAGTTCAGCCTGGTGCCCTCGCTGTCGGCCCAGTATTCCACCGCCCGGTCCCGGCTGATACCGATGCTTGCCGCGCTCTGCGCCGCATCCAGGTTGGCGCCCAGGTACAGAAACTCCCAGCCGTAGCGGGTTTTCTGCCGTTCAATCATCTCCCGGACCTCATGCGAGTTGAACCAGCGGCTGCAGTTCTCCATTCCGTCGGTGGTAATCACGAAGAGGGTGTGTTCCGGGACGTCTTCCTCGCGGGCGTATTTATGCACATTTCCGATGTGGCGGAGGCTCTTGCCCACCGCATCCAGCAGTGCCGTTCCGCCCCCCACCTGGTAATCCTTACGGGTCAGGGGTTCCACCTTCATCAGCGGGACACGGTCCAGAAGCACATGGGTGTCATTGGAAAAGAGCACGACGGAGACCAGGGCCTCCCCTTCCTCTTCCCGCTGTTTGCTGATCATCGCATTGAAGCCGCCGATGGTGTCCTCCTCCAGTCCCTGCATGGAGCCGCTCCTGTCGAGGATGAAAACCAGTTCAGTCAGTCCTTTTTTCATGTGTGTCCATCTCCTTTTCTGTTGATGGGCACATTGTATCCTTTTTCCGGTGACAGGATGTCGCTTTCAGAGCGACACTTTCCCCTGCCCGGACGGGCTGCCGGAAGCCTCCCCGGTATACCTGAGGTATCGTTCCTCATCAAAGCCGAGCCCCAGCCGTCTGAGGAGCACCTGGTTCCACCGCGAAGTCCCCAGATTGTACTGAAGGCTCCACAAGGCCCATGCCACGTCCAGCCACCGGTCTCCCCTTCCGCACGCTTCCAGGTCAATGAAGCCCGTGATGCGTCCCTGACGGTCGACCAGGATGTTGGGCAGGCAAAGGTCCCCGTGGACAAACTCCTGTCCGGTACTTTCCCTGCTGGCAAAGGGGCACTCCCGAGCGTCCACGGCCTTCAGGAGCTCCATCGCCTGCACGAGCACATCCACCACCTGTTCCGGCTGCTTCAGCAGGCGCGGGGAAACCAGGGACTCACCGGGGACTTTGGTCATGAGGTGATATTCCCTGCCTTCCATGCGTTCAAA
>OMRS01000154.1 GCA_900313545.1 uncultured Eubacteriales bacterium
CAGTGACATGACATTTTCAAAGAAATGATTCAGATTAATTTCTGTAATAAGGCGGACATTTGCATTCCCTATCTCCGGCATAGAATCATAAACGAGATCCGTTCGATAAAAGATCACTTGGCCATGCGCCTCACAATCCTGGGTTATACAGGATGCTTTGCAGTCTATTCCGTTAACAACATAATCAGACCAGATCAAGCAGCCCATAGCGATAGCATCGCAGATGTCAACATTGTCGAGACCCCGTGTCTGCATGCGGAATTCCAGAAGCTTCCTGAACGCGCGAGATACATACTGCAGAGTAGGGTTTCCGCTTTCCATGATGTACAATTGGAGAGCATTGAAAAATGCTTCGGCTTGTTGACAAATATCAAGCCCAATAATCGTGATCTTGATTCCGGAGTCAAGCATCACTTTGTAGGCTTCGACATCTTTATATACATTGAATTCTGCAACAGGTGTCGCGTTTCCTTGTCCAAGACCAGCAGTTCCCATGGACCAGATGCGCTTGACATGTGACATTGTTTCAGGATCCTGTAAAATAGCGTTAGCAATATTGGTAACAGGGCCAATTGCCGCGATTTCGATTTCATCAGGATACTTCCTTACTGTCTCAAGAATAAAGTCGACAGCGCTCTTATCAGATGGCTTGCGAGAAGGGTGGATAAGATTCTGATCGCCCATTCCATCTGAACCGAAAACGCTGAAGGTCTTTCTCTCAATGCCGTCAAGCGATGTAGTCGCACCAAGATAGACCTCGCAGTCACAGCCGGCCATTTCAAGCGTCATGAGCGCGTTATTTGCTGCTTGTTCCAGTGGCACGTTCCCCTGCAGCACCGTTACACCCTCAATGGTGATATTCGGACTCATTGCAGCCATCAGTATGGCCAGAGCATCATCTCCGCCTGTATCGCTGTCAATAATGATTCTTTTGTCTTCGCCCCAATGTAACTTTGAATTTGTTTTGATCAGATTATTATTCTCGGCATTGTCTTCCGCGAAGCAGACTGTCGCTGTACACCAAACAAAGATAACAGAGAACACCAGTATCAAAGCAATTGCTTTATATTTTTTCAGATGATCACAACCTGCAGCCTTACTGGTTTCGTTTTTGACAGTAAACAGGGTTCCTATGTTGTTCATGTAACGCATTTCCTTTCGAATTGTTATATTGATGCCAAGTGAAGGAAAATGGAAATCCAATTACTATTGTTTATTATTGCATATTCTTATCCGATTTTACAGTCGTTCTCATTACCACTTTACACATAGGAAGCCATATTTATTCCAAAGGACAACCGTGGTACAGGAGACGGGGGCGTCAAACTTCGGTACTGGAGGGCCATAGGTTATCCAGCAGGAATACCCTCAGAGCCAGACCTGTGGAAACGCCGTGGAACCATGAGAATCACGTCCCCCAGAGACAGAAACGGCAACAGCACGAGGACAAGGAGGAGTCGCTCCTGTCCCTGACACATGATATGGAAGGGACGCAGGGGGTAACCAGTTTTGTCCATTTTGTCGAAAAAAGCGACGAAATTCGGGTTTCCCAAAAACCAGTTTTCGCCTTGGCGATAAACATGGAAGTAACCGCAGATCATCCGGGACGCCATGGCCAGAGAAATTTTCCAGGAGGAAGCTCCATGGAAATGCCGCGGATCCTTTTGAATTAATAGAAAAAATAATACAATAAAAGGCAGAAAGCCGGTAACTCTCTGCCTTAATTTCTTTCACCCTCAACTAGCAAAGAAAGGGAAAGACAAAGATTATTATAACGATGGGGTTGGCAGAAAGCAAGCGTATTCTCACGCTGTTCAAATCCGGTTTGCCGGAAGAAGAACTCCTCGCGAGACTCCAGCAGATCTACGATGAACTTGTGAACGGTTTTTTCGCGAAAGTTCGCGAAAGTAACAAGGGGTTCTCCAACTGGAGGATACGGAACCAGGACAATACCGATTAAGCGGCTGCAGGGGGAAGAAAATCCTGATTCCAGTGACAGCAGTATCACACTGAAGCTATGCAGTATTCGGTGCGACCAGTTGAAGAAATGTCAGCTCATTATGTTGGATATGCTCATTCCTTACTCCAGATTCGTACTGTCCTCGGCAGCACATGTCATTGAAACCGGCTCAAAGGATCCAACACAGAACGGCCTTTCGAAGGGGGCGTACATTTCCGTTCCCCAAAGACGCCGGCTTCTCAACAAAATCCAGAAATGGTGCTTATCCCAGATTTGCAGATTTGAAGATCTCCGGAAGAGGGCATCCGACACTGTCGAGTATGTCCGCGAATGCATGACCTCTTTCAAATGCCAGTTTCTGCAATGGATTACATTGCTTTTCTTCAGTGTATACAGAAGGGCATGAACATGTCGGAGATCACTGCCAGTATGCATATCAGCCGGCCTGCTGCATATGAAATCCGTTCTTTCCTTGAAGGAACCGGTCACCGGGCCAATTCTGAATTGATGCAGTCTCCGCCAATTCCGCACCCCGAATCCCATGATCTGAAGTGAGATCGGAACCCTCCCTCGCGGCAGAAAAATGCCGGATCGCCCTGTCAGATGCGGCCAGACTTCGGGAAAACGGCGGAGGGGTTACAGGCGGAGAATCTCTTCCTCGCTGCGGATGCCGAATTCGGCCTTCTTTTCCCGGTTCATCAGGGCAAGCACCGCATCCCGGGGATTTGCGCCGCTGAAGACGGCTTCATTGACGGCATGGGCAATGGGCATGCTCACGTGATACCTTTGGGACAGCTGCATGACGGCAGGAAGGGCATTGATGCCTTCCACCACCATGCCTACCCTGGACACGGCCTCCTTGACGGGAATCCCTTCCCCGATCATGTGGCCGCACCGGTTGTTGCGGCTGTGCCGGCTGGTGGCGGTCACGATGAGGTCGCCCATGCCGGCAAGGCCGGGGAAGGTCTGGGGATGTGCTCCCATGGCCAGACCCAGACGGGTGATTTCCGCCATGCCGCGGGTGATGATGGCCGCTTTGGCATTGTCTCCGTAGCCAAGGCCGTCGGAAATACCGGCGGCAAGGGCGATGATGTTCTTGACGGCTCCGCACAGCTCCACACCCAGGACATCCGGGTTGGTATAAACGCGAAGACAGGAATTCATGAAAATATCCTGAACGGTCTCCGCAACGGACAGATCCTCGCACGCGGAGACGATGGTGGTGGGCAGATCCTGCGCCACTTCTTCCGCGTGGGTGGGTCCGGAGAGGGCGACCAGGGAAAAGCGCGTCAGACCTGCGCGGGTCAGTTCATCCCGGATGACACCGGTCATGGAGAGAAGGGTGTCCGGTTCGATG
This sequence comes from uncultured Eubacteriales bacterium, assembly GCA_900313545.1. The sequence continues at coordinate 3,318 of OMRS01000154.1, forward strand.
CCCTTGGCGACATCCACGATGATCTGTCCCTCAGGGATATAGGGAGAGGCACTGCGGGCGGTGCTGCGGACGAATACGGAAGGAACGGCAAACAAAAGGATGTCCTTCCCGGTACAGACCTCCGAGATGTCCTTGGTAAATCGTGTGGCGTCGGGAATCTGCACGCCGGGAAGATTGCGGTGCCTGCGGGTCTGGGAGAGTTCGTCGATCTCCTGAGGCAGAGCGGACCAGACAGTGACCTCGTGAGCGCAATTGGTGAGCATACGGGCAAGCGCGGTTCCCCATGTACCGGCACCAAGGACTCCGATCTTAGCCATATCTATCAACTCCTGTTCAGTTTTTTTTGATTATGGGTACTTTATCCGGGAATGTCAAGACGTTCTGAAGAGAAACAAAATGCAGGGGAAAGAGGTCGTATTCACGAACAAAAGAAAAAGCCGCAGGAGGAACCTGCAGCTCAGGTGGAGAGAAAATTATTTTTTGTTGATGGCATCCTTCAGGGTCTTGGAAGACTTGAAGGCGGCATTCTTGGACTCGGCAATCTCAACAGCTTCGCCGGTTGCAGGGTTACGGCCGGTGCGCGCGCCACGGGTGCGAACTTCAAAGGTTCCGAATCCGGGGATGGAAACCTTTTCGCCCTTGGTGAGATCCTCGGTGATGGCATCGAACACGGCGCTTACGGCGCTGGTGGCAACCTTTTTGGTCACCTGAGCCTTCTCAGCAACAGCGTCAATCAGTTGAGTCTTATTCATGTGTATTAGCCTCCTTAATCAAAAGACGAAAGTTGTCGGTGACCTTCGGACACCGCCGCATAGAATAGCGAAGAACGTCTGAAAAGTCAACGCTTTTCAGGAAAAATGCGGAAAAACCTATGGGAAATATGTAAATACACATAAAGTCGATATGGAAACGGAAACACAGTGAACCGGGAAGTGCCAAAGGAACATCTGCAAGGGTTTACGGCACAAAGATGGGGCAAATTCCACTTGCCTTTTGACCGGAAGAGGCGTCTCTGCTATCATGTGACAAATGACGCGGAAAGGAAGATGGTGAATATGGCAACGAAGGAAAAGCTGAGTCGGGAAGTCAGAACCTATGAAAATGAGGAGATCCGGGTGACCTGGAATCCGGAGGCCTGCGTGCATGCGGGAGCCTGCGTCAGGGGAAATTCCCGCGTTTTTGATCCTGCGCGCTGTCCGTGGATCGACCTGACACAGGCTCCTGCGAAGGAAATCGCTTCGGTCATCGGCAACTGTCCTTCCGGGGCGCTCAGGGTTGAGATGAAGAACCCGGTGCATATCGTGTTTGAGGAGGAGGCATGCAGAAGCGCAGCGTACAGGGACGATGTCCAGATCGGGGAGTGCGAGTTCCTCATTTCAGGAAACAGGTGGACACTGACGCATACCGGCGTGCGTCCCGGATTTGAAGGACAGGGAATTGCCAGAATGCTGGTGGAAAAGGTCATTGAGGAAGCCCGACGGAGAAAAGCGCACATCGTGCCGGTTTGCTCGTATGCCCGGAAGATGATGCTTGGCAGGGAAGCCTACAGGGACGTGCTGGCTCCCTGAGGGCATTGCGCGGCCTGACACGGGTGCTGCGCTGGGGGGCTGACAGATGGACGGCGGATCTGTTGTGAAGGAGCACGGTCACAATGGAGCGGCGCCATCCAGAGGCGGAAGAAACAGGGTTACAGAGGAAGAGGGGGAAAGGGAAATGAAGAAGCGCCCGGTGATTGGGGTACTGCCCCTGTGGGATGAGAAAAAGAACAGCTTCTGGATGCTGCCGGGCTATCTGGAAGGTGTACGTCAGGCAGGGGGACTGCCCCTGATGTTTCCGATGACGCAGGATGAGGATGATCTGCAGCAGCTGCTGGACCTTTCAGACGGGATCCTGTTTACCGGAGGGCATGACGTGGACCCGGCCATCTATGGTGAGGATCCGCTTCCCGGGCTGATCTCCAGCTGCCCGGAAAGGGACCGCATGGAAACGCGTCTGCTTGAAGGGGTGCTGCGGGAGAAGGTGCCTTCGCTGGGAATCTGCAGGGGGATACAGCTGTTCAACGCGTTTCTGGGCGGAACGTTGTACCAGGATCTTCACCTTCAGCATCCCTCCCCGGTATGCCATGTGCAGAAGCCGCCTTACGACAGGATGGCGCACCCGGTGAGGCTGGAGGCGGGAAGCCCCCTGCAGAGTCTTCTGCGCACGGAGGAGATCCGGGTCAACAGCTATCACCATCAGGCCATCCGGGACCTGGCGCCGGGACTTGTTCCCATGGCCCGTTCCCAGGACGATCTGGTGGAGGCTGTCTGCCTGCCGGAGCATCCGTTTTTCTGGGGCGTACAGTGGCACCCGGAATTCTGCTGGGCCACGGAAAGTGCCAGCCGGGCCGTGTTTGGCGCTTTCGTGAGCGCATGCGAGGAAAAGAGCAGAAAAAGGGAAAGAGGATAGGGCTTCGCAGGAGGGGGTGCGGGTTTTATGCGCCTTCCAGGAAAAGAGAAAAAGCCGCCGGAAGCCCCTCGTGGGCTCCGGCGGAACTATGTGTTGGAAATCAGAGGACCTGCTCAGCCTGAGCGGAGGCTTCCCTGAAATCGTTGACGGGAATCCCGGGATAATCGGTCAGCTTGGGCAGCGGCAGACTCTGCATGTACTCATGCATGGCCTCCGCCACGCGCTTGCTGTTGGCTACCGCCTCCACCACGGTGCGTGCGCCGCTGGTGGCATCGCCGGCCGCAAAGACACCGGGACGGCTGGTGTGGCCGTCCTCGTCCACGGTCAAAAGTCCGGAGCGGCTGGTGTCGATGTTTTTGGTGGTGGTTACCAGATTGCTTTCCGCTCCTTGGCTGACCGCCACGATAACGCCGGTGCAGGGGTAGAGCTTCTCTGTCCCGGGAACGGGCGTGACCTTTCCGTCTTCGCCGACCATGCTGTCGGCAAGGATGACGCCGTCGTCCCGGATCTCCATGGTGCACTTGTTATAAATGAAATTCACCCCTTCCAGTTTCGCATAGCTGCTTTCATACTGGCTGGCGGTCAGCGTGTCGGTCAGATTTACACAGGTCACGTAACGGGCCCCGTGACGGATGGCCGTGCGGGCGCAGTCCATGGCGCTGTTGCCCGTGCCGATGATCATGATGCG
>OMRS01000211.1 GCA_900313545.1 uncultured Eubacteriales bacterium
ACCGTCTCCCCTGGATGCTGGTGCCCGAGAGGAAACTGGCGGTGGAGGACGTCAAGTACCTGCTTTCCTCCCACTACCAGGGCACGCCCTATGACCCCTATTCCTCCCGGGAGACGGGGAAGCGGGGCATCTACAGGCCCATCGGCATCAACCGCACCGGGGTCACCTCGGTGTGCCAGATCCGCAGCAGGGGACCGGAGGCTATCCGCGCTCTGGAATGGGTGTGCTTCGGATCAACCACCTTTGATGCCATGCTCCCGGTGTATCCCAATGTGCCAAAGCTCCCGGACTACCTGAGCCGGGTCAGCCTGGAGGTGTCCACGGAGAACTTCTACTGGACAAGCCGGCTCATCGGGGCGCTGGCGGACAGCGCCTACGGAGCCTGCATCCAGGATATCGAGCGCTACCAGGACGCGGTGGCGGCGGAGGGGCGGCGCCTTGTTCTGGAATATGACCGCAGAATGGCGGACAGCGGGGACTTTTCCCTCGCCGAGGAGGCCAACCGCCGGCTGTGTGACATGGCAAGGCGCCACTCGACGGACACCCTGGGAAAGGTGCTCTTGCAGGCCAGCCAGCGCATGAAAAACGGGTACAGCCGCTCTGACAACTGACGGGCCCCGAAAAAAAGAGGGGAGGACGGGAGTGCGACCGGAAGAAATAACGGTTGCCTGTCCGGGAAGCGCTGATATATAATGGCGCGATCAGGGATTTCTGCTCTCCAGGGGCACAGGGGCGCCGGGCCCGGACGGGTCTGCCGCGTCTTCCGCGTGAACGCAGGGAGGATGGAAAAACGAATTGCAGGAGGAGTATTCCATGAAAAAACTGATTTTGCTGGTGCTGGCGCTGGGACTTGCCGTCCTGAGCGGGGCCGGCTGTGCTGAGAACGGAAAACATGACCTCACCAGCGCAAGTTTCCCGCTGTATTATGAAACCTTTGAAACGGGGACCGACATGCGGCTCTACTTTGTGGACGGCGTGAAGGACCTGCCCTATATCGAGGCGGAAGACATGCTGGCGATGCTGGAGGAGTTCTATGACGCTCCCGCCGTGGGGATTGATATCCACTTCACCCTTGAGAAAAACGGCTCCGTCCTGACCTACCGCCGCCTGGATGATCAGTATCATCTGCTCATGACCCTGGATTTTGAGAGGGATACCATTGATTTTGTGGATTACAACATGTTCTGCCAGCGGGGCGACGCCTCCACGATCATGGATTCGGTGGTTCTCAATGTCTTCAACAGCAAGGGAGAGCCCACAGTCTTCCAGAAGGTGGACAAGGGGTCCTATACGCGCTTTGGCGATCCCCTGACCTTCTACCTGGAGCAGTACGGCATCGACCTGATCGCCCAGGATGGGCTGTACCTGATCCCGCTGCAGACGATGTCGGACATCATCATGTCCCCCTCCAACAAGGGAAACTTCTTCTTCAACGGGAAGAATCTGATCCTTTCCTCCGACCTGAAGTCCTGTGCGCAGGTTTACTATGACGTTCCCACCGGGAAGCGCAGCCAGGAGCTGGCCGATTTCGGCTACGGCGAGCTGTGCATGCTGCTGGACTACTTCTACGGCCTCAGGGACACGCACAAAATTGACAGCTTCACCCGGCTTTTCCACAATGTCGGCTTTGATGTGATCCTGAAGGATCCCGACGCTGAGCAGGCGGATCTGGCGCTGTACCGCACGATCGTGGATTTCCTCGATGACAATCACACCAGCTGGAACGCCTTCTCCTATCTGTCCGGTCCCGTTGACTACAAGGCATCAGGCGCGGCCAGAACCCATATTTTTGATCATCTCGAACGTCAGGAGCAGGCCAGGGCAAAGGCCTATCCGCAGGGCATTCCCGGATATGAGGAAGTGGGCAACACCGCCTACATCACCTTTGACCACTTTGACTGGATGGTGTCGGATGCGGAGGAGTATTACGGCGTGGAGGATCCCCGGGTCTTCCCGGATGAGGACACCATCGGCCTGATCATGAAGGCCCACGCGATGATCACCCGGGAGAACAGCCCCGTGGAGAACGTGGTGCTGGACCTGAGCGCCAACCTGGGCGGCGCCGACGATGCGGCCATCTTTGCCATGGCCTGGTTCCTGGGAGAGGCCTCCATCAGCGTGACGGACAACATGACCGGTGCGATGTGCACCACCGTCTACAGGGCCGACGTCAACCGCGACCGGAAGTTTGACGAAAAGGACACGGTGTCGGACAAGCACCTCTTCTGCCTGATTTCTCCCGTGAGCTTCTCCTGCGGCAACCTGGTTCCCTGCATCTTCAAGGAATCCGGCAAGGTCACGCTGCTGGGACGGACCTCCGGCGGCGGCAGCTGCGCGGTGATGAATACGTCCACCGCATGGGGAACCGCATTCCAGATTTCCTCCAACCAGCGCATGTCCTTCCTCAAGAACGGCTCCTTCTACGACATTGACCGCGGAGCGGATCCGGACTTTGTCCTGGCCAGCCCCGAAAGGTATTACGACCGCGCCGCCCTGACCGAGTATCTCAACAGCATCCGCTGAGGATGCCTGCAGGACGATGGGCAGGGAACGAAACAGCACACTACACATAGAAAGGATACAGAACCTCACGCATCAACCTGAGAGTGCTTGGAAATGTCATCCGGCAGAGCTATGCCACCGAGGTCCTGCTCGGACTGGGGCTGCTGATCATTTCCTTCTCGTACTGCCTGAAGGCCTGGGAGCCCGCGATGAAGAATCTGGGCGACGCCATGTGGTACTGCTTTGCCATCGTGACGACCATCGGCTTTGGAGACATCACCGCCGTCACGGTCAA
>OMRS01000067.1 GCA_900313545.1 uncultured Eubacteriales bacterium
AGCCACAGTGTGCAGCGTTACCGTCATATAAGGGTTCGCTTCCATAACCTCAGGTTTTCCATGGTGACCATGGATTTTGAGGGGATGTACGCCAGATTATCCAGCATGAGATGGATCACTGCAACGGGGTTCTGATTTAAGCAGGGTCCCGTCCGAAGGTTTTTTTTTCCCCCCCCGGGTTTCCGGGACACCTCCCCATCAAACAGAGGACCTCTGCCGCGGGCGTCATTCGCGGCAGAGGTCCTCTTGGCAGATCCGGTTAATCGCCCGCAGACGCTTCCTGCATGTCATTCTGCGGCGCAGCCTGATCGATCAGGTCCTGCAGGGTCACCCCGTTCAGGTAATCCTCTATGGCTTTTGTCAGTCCCTTCCATACGGGCAGGGTCATGCAGTATGTGCACCTGGGACAGAACTCCTCTCCCTCCAGCACACAGGGAACAGGGGATATCGGCCCTTCCACAATCTGCAGAATCTGAAGAATCGTGATCTTCTCCGGAGAAGGAACCAGCATGTACCCGCCATTGCGGCCCCTGGCAGCCTTCAGCAATCCTGCCTGACCAAGCTGCATTCCAATCTGATCCCCATACTTTTTGGAGATCTGCTGCCTTTCGGCGACATCTTTCATGGAGACAAATCCCGCGGACTGATGCATGGCAATGTCCAGAAGAATGCGGATCGCATACCGGCCTCTGGTTGATATTTTCATATTCACACCACCTTTTTTCGTATTGTAATTGAAATCGATGCACATTTCAAGAGTCTTCAGATTCTCTTTGTATATGTGTATTTCTTGAGTGTTTATCGATTCTCCTGCCGGTTTCTCCAGTTGTCCCTCCGCCCTCCCGGCATCCGTCCCTCAAATGTCCCCGCATGCAGACAGGGACTGCCAGGCCTTCTTCTGCTGGCAGTCCCTGTCTGTTTTTTTGTTGAACCGGCGGTTTTTCCCCGGCCCGCGGCGGTCATGGCCCCTTTTCTGCGCACCCTCACGGGGAGCCTGCCGCGCGCCGCCCTGATATCCGGCAGGTTCTCCAAAGCGGGCCCGGGCTCCATACGGCAGCTGCAGCGTCCCCTCCGGGGGATCTTCCGCAGCTCCCGCTTCGCCACGGGGAAGGGGCCCGCCGGATCCCTGGCCGGTCCGGCTTCCCCGCACCCTGGGGAGCGTCAGGCCTCCGGCAGGACCCTCTCCATCTCCCGGATCGCGATCACGTCGCTGTCCTCTCCGAGGATCCCGGAGATCACCACATCCCCTTCCCGGACCGGCGCCCTCAGCACCTGCCGGTGGATCTCCCTTGCCGCATCCATGATCCGCTCCCTCGGGATCGGCCGCGTCAGCCGGACCGGGCAGGTTTCCTCCTCGGCCCCTAAAACCCTGACCGTGGTGGACAGTCCCCGCCTCGGGCAGGTCACCTCCTCCCGGGCAAAGCCCCGACCCCGGGGACAGCCCTCCCCGCTGATGCGAAGGTCCCCTCCGGCGCCCTCCACGAGGATCCCGCATCCGTTAGGACAGAGCGTGCAGGTCAGAACGGTCTTCACAGGCACTCACCTCCACTTCCCCGCCCCCCGCGGCAGGCCTCGCCTCTATGCGGATCATCTCCGCCGGGAGGGCTTTTCTCATCTTCTTCATCCCGATCACCTGTCCGCCCTGGGTCACGGTCACCGTCACGCCCGCCATCGGGCGGCTGACCCGCAGGCACAGGGTGAATTTCCCTTCCCCGCTGATGCGCTGGGGCACGGTATAGCGCACATTGCTGCCGCAGACCACCCTCCTGCCGGGGCCGGGACGCTCCCCGGGAGATGCCAGGTACCGGCACACCGCATCGGCCATGGCCTCCGATTCCCGGGAGACCTCGTCCACCAGGTCGTGCACATGCAGCACATTTCCCGCGGCAAAGATGCCGCTGACGGACGTCTCGTAGTTCTCATCCACATCCGCCCCCCGGGTCCGGGGATCCAGGCGGACCCCCGCATCCAGGGACAGCTCGTTCTCCGGGATCAGTCCCACCGAGAGGATGAGGGTATCGCAGGGATGGAATTCCTCCGTCCCGGGAACCGGGCGCATCCTCTCATCCACCCGGGAAATGGTGACCCCCTCCAGCCTCCGGTCCCCGTGGATCCAGGTGACCGTGCTGGACAGGAACAGGGGGATCCCGTAGTCCTTCAGGCACTGCTGAAGATTCCGGGGAAGCCCTCCCGGATAGGGCATCGCCTCATACACACCCTGCACATGGACGCCCTCCAGGGTCAGCCTCCGGGCCATGATCAGGCCGATATCCCCGGAGCCCAGGATAACGGCCTCCCTGGCGGGCAGCCGGTTGTACACGTTCATATACGCCTGGGCAACGCCCGCGGTAAAGACCCCCGCGGGCCGCTCCCCGGGAATGGCCAGGGCGCCCCGGGTCCGTTCCCGGCACCCCATGGCCAGGACCACGGCCCTGGCCTGCACCTGCACAAGGCCCCTGCGGGAAACCACCGTGGCTGTCCGTCCGCCGGTCAGGGAGGTCACCGTCGCATCCGTCATGACCCGGATGCCGCTCTCCTGCAGCCGGGAAACAAATCTGCGGGCATATTCCGGGCCGCTCAGGTTTTCCCCGAACCGGCTCAGCCCGAATCCGTCGTGGATGCACTGGCGAAGGATGCCGCCCAGGCTTTTCTCCCTCTCCACCACAAGGATGTCGCTAACGCCTCTTTCCTGCAGGCGAAGCGCCGCGGCCAGGCCCGCAGGGCCTCCGCCCACGACAAGCACCTCAACCCTGTTCATGTTCCGCCTCCCGTACCTTTCCAAAGAGCATATTGGAGCCTTCCCTGGAGAGCAGGATTTCCTCCGGCGGGATCCCGCACTCCTCCTCCAGCATCCTGCACAGCCGCATCTGACAGTACCCGCCCTGGCACCTTCCGGTCATGGCCCGGGTCCGGTACTTGATCCCGGCGAGGGTCCGCACCCCCAGGGGATTGCGGATCGCCCTGCGGATCTCCGCCCGGGTCACCTTCTGGCACCGGCAGATGACCTCTCCGTAATCCGGGTCCTCCGCAATCGCCGCCTGCTGCTCCTCCGGCGTCATGTCCCTGAAGCGCCGGATGCCCCTGCGCACCGGGTCAAAGCCGTCCCGCTCCCCGATGTCCTCCCTTTCCCGCATCATCTCCAGCACGTGCCGGGCGATGGCCACCGAGCTGGTCAGCCCGGGGGACTCGATTCCCACCAGGTTCACCGCCCGGGGCGCCACGTCGTCCACGATCTCCATTTTGAAATCCTGGATCACGCCCTCCCCGTCCGTCCATTTGGGCAGCACGCCGCTGTAGGTGCGGATCACATCCCCCCGGGTGAAATGGGGCCAGATGTCCATGGCGGCCTGATGGAGGAAATCCAGATTCTTCTGCTCCACGCCGTAGTTCTCCCAGTGGTCCGATTCCTCCGCCGTCGGGCCCAGCAGCAGGTTCCCGTCCACCGTCAGGGTCACGTGGATTCCCATGTAGGTATTGGACGGCACCGTATAGATGGGCATGGGCACCTCCCGTCCCAGGCGCTCATCCAGCAGGATATAATCGTCCTTGGAATAGAGGATCCGATACCCCGGAAGCCCCAGCATCCGCGAAATGCGCCCGCAGGACAGCCCCGCGCTGTTGATCACCCAGCGGGTCTCAAAGGAGGATGTCCGCGTGGCAATCCGGTACCCGTCCTCCAGGCGGACAATTCCGGTCACCTCCTGCCCAAGGAAGAACCGGACGCCGTTGGCGGCGGCATTCTCCGCCAGGGCGATGGTCATCTGCACCGGGTCCAGGATGCCGGAGGTGGCGGACAGCATGGCAAAACTGCCCTGCACGCCGGGGATCAGCCGGTGGAGCTCCTCCCCGCCGATCATGGAAAGGCCGCTGACGCCGATGGCCTCACCCTGGCGCATCACCTCCTCCAGGCGCCGGTAGTCCTCCGGGGTCCTGCCCACCAGCACCTTCCCGCAGCGCCTGAAGGGAAAGTCCAGCTCCCGCGCCACCTGGTCCATGAGGCGGTTGCCCTCCAGGCAGAGGCGGGCCTTCCAGGACCCCACATCATAGGCAAACCCGCCGTGGCAGACCCCCGTGTTCCTGGCGCTGGTCTCATAGCCCACGTCCAGGTTCCGCTCCAGCACGCCGACCCTGAGACGGGTCCGGCTCAGCTCCCTGGCGATGGCGCAGCCCACCACGCCGCCGCCGATGACCAGGACATCAAATCCCGCCAGGTCCCGCCTTTTCCGTGCCTGTCCTTTGGCCCTTTCCGCGCGGGCCCCGCGCCGTGCGCCATTCCCTCAGCGCATTTTCCGGGCCATGCCCGCACGATCCCGCCTGCAGGCCCTTTACGTTCTCATCTCTGCAGGTCCAGGTCCCACCTTGCAAAATTCACCCTTGCCCTCCCGGGATGGCACACGCACATCAGGTGCCCCTCCACCTCCGTTTCGGCAAAGGACACCTCCCCCTGTCTTCCGGGAAGCACGCAGACCTGGTCCGCCGGCGTCATCAGCCCCGTTCCCAGATACTTGAGGAAGCTCTCCTTGCGGGTCCAGATTCTGGTAAACGCCCTGTCCGGATCCCCGGAGTTTTCGACCCACGCCCGCTCCTCCGGGGTAAAGGTGATCCGGGCGACCCCGGGGTCATAGGGGTGCACCCGCTCCACATCCGCCCCCACCTCCTCCGGGGAGACGGCGCACACGGCCATGCGTCCGCTGTGGGACAGATTGAAATGGATGTCCGGGTGCGCGGCCAGCACGGGCTTGCCCTGCGCCAGCGTCCTCACGGCCAGGTCCGTCGCTCCCGCCCTTTGAAGGGCCCAGGCCGCCAGCAGGCCCGCTCCCAGACACAGCAGCCGGTCCTTTTCAAAGTGGAAGCTTCGCACCCGGCTTCTGCGCTCCTCCCACGGAAGCGCCGCCATTCCCCGGGCATACCGCTCCGGATCGGACAAGGGGCCAACCTCCACATACCAGCAGACGATCTCCATGGTGCCCTCCCGCATACGTGTTTTCTCCGATTGTACCATCTTCTTCCGCCCTTCACATCCCGTCCGGAAAGTTTTTGGCGGCCGCACGTCGTCTCCTCTTTTTGAATCTCATCTTTGTAAAGCGGTCATTCCTTTGGCGTTTTCCCTGTTTTTTTCATTCATTTGGCAGGAATCACCCCTGTCCCCTTCACTTTTCTTGACAGCCGCCGCAGAGCGGGTGTAAGATCGGATGCGGTGGAGAGGGAAGCGTCTCCCTTTTCCGCACCCTGCCGGAGCGTCCTCTCCCCATGCCCCGCAGGGGGCTTTTCCCCTTCGATTCAACAGACAAAGGAGAACAATCAGATGTGCGGCATTGTCGGATACATTGGAAAGCAACAGGCGGCGCCCATCCTGCTGGATGGTCTGGCCCGCCTTGAATACCGCGGCTACGACTCCGCCGGCCTGGCCGTGCGGGACGGCACCCGTCTGGCGGAGGTGGTCAAGGCCACCGGTAAACTGTACCATCTGGCGGACAAGACCGACCAGGGACGCGCCCTTCCCGGGCACTGCGGCATCGGCCACACCCGCTGGGCCACCCACGGCGATCCCAGCATGGTCAACGCCCATCCCCACGTCAGCGGCAACTGCTCCGGCTCCGCCTGCGGAGCGGTGGAATCCGACGTGGTGGGCGTACACAAC
>OMRS01000039.1 GCA_900313545.1 uncultured Eubacteriales bacterium
AGCGCATCCATATCCAGCTCCCCGGTCAGGCTGTTTGCCGGCTGATTGTTATACCAGACGAGGGGCTTCTCATAATTGGGAACCGTTTTTCCTCTGTCATCCCGCTTCATGCAGCCGTTCAGGAAAAGCGCACTGATGCACAGGATCAGCACAAGGGCTGTTTTCATCTTCTTCCCTTCACTCCCTTTTCATCGTTTCATAGCCAGATAAGCTTATGCGTCTTAATATATCCTCTACCATTTCATAATATCTTCTTTTATATCTGTTTCCCGCCTGTCTGCTTCCTCCGGTTCCGTTTATCCCTCACCTGCCCGCTCTCCTTCCCGGGCCGTTCCCACGCTCCGGTTCCTGTCCGCGGATGCACTGAGCCATGGACAAGCGTGCTCCATTTTCCATATCCCGGGAGCCTTCCTTCAGCCCCTTTCACGGCCCCCTGCCTTCCCCCAAACGCCCTCCCCCTTTTCCGGGTCTGCCGTCTTTACAAGTTTTATATTCTGTTTCAACTGCACATCTGTTCTTTTTCCCATCCTGTGATATACTGTCATCGGCAGTATATACTTAAAGGAGGTAATTCTTACATGGATCAGAAAATGAGACTTGTCACCCGCAGTGATTTTGATGGGCTGGCCTGCGCCATGATGCTCAAGGATATGGACATGATCGACGAGATCAAGTTCGTTCACCCCAAGGATGTGCAGGACGGAAAGGTGGAACTGAGCAAGCGCGACATTACCACCAACCTTCCCTACGATCCCCGGGTGGCTCTGGCTTTCGATCATCACGAGTCTGAAATCGATCGTCTCAAGGCCCAGGAGACCGGCGGCAAGCTGATCATCGATCCCCATGCCCGCAGCGCCGCCAGGGTGGTCTATGACTACTACGGAGGAAAAAACACGTTCCCCCGCGTCAGCGAGGAACTGATGACCGCCGTGGACAAGGGAGACAGCGCGGATTTCACCATGGATGAAATTCTTCATCCGAAGGGCTGGGTACTGCTCCACTACCTGATGGATCCCCGGACGGGACTCGGCCGTTTCCGTAATTTCCGCATTTCCAACTATGACCTGATGATGGAACTGATCGATTACTGCATGAATCATTCCATCGATGACATCCTGGAGCTTCCGGATGTCAAGGAGCGCGTGCTTCTCTATTTTGAACAGTCCGAGATGTTTATTGAGCAGCTCAAGCGGATCGCGAAAATCCACGACAAGGTGGTCGTCCTGGACCTGCGGGACCAGGAGGTCATTCATGCCGGCAACCGGTTCATGATTTATGCCCTCTATCCGCAGACCCAGATCTCCGTCCATGTCGCCTGGGGCTTCAGGAAGCAGAACACCGCCGTCATGATCGGCAAATCCATCGTCAACAAGGCCTCCACTGTGGATATCGGCGAGCTTTGCCTCAAATACGGCGGCGGCGGCCATCACAATGCGGGCACCTGCCAGCTGGAGAACGATGAAGTGGACGAAAAACTGCCCGAGATCATCGCAGCGCTGAACAAGTAAAGCCTCATCTTCCCCCGGATTCAGGCGCCCTGCCCGGTATTTCAAATAAAGGGGATTCATGATGGACGTTCTTTTTCCGCAGCCCCCTACGGCTCCGGCCCCTGATCACAAGCGCCCTCCGCGCGGATGGCGGCGGGTTTTCAGGGCCGCCGCGCTCCTCCTGCTGATGCTCGGGAGCTTCGTCTTCGCCGCCGCGGAGTCAAAGCTGATGGTCGTGTCCGACCTTCACTATCTGGCTCCCAGACTGTACGAGGACAGCGACCTGTTCCTGCGGGTTCTTCAAAACGCGGACGGGAAAATCCCCCAGCACGGGGAGATTCTTCTCTCGGCACTGCTCCGGCAGGTTCAGTATGAACAGCCGGATGCCCTGATCGTCACAGGCGACCTGACCTTCAACGGAGAAAAGGAGAGCCATCTCGCTCTGGCGGAGTGGTTCAGAAAAATCGAAAAAACCGGCGTTCCGGTCTGGGTCATTCCGGGAAATCATGACATCCGCACCGTCAACCCTCTGGGCTTCGCGGATGAAATCTGGTACGGTGTCGGCTCGGTGTCCCCGCAGGAATTCGGGGACATCTATGCGGATTTCATGAACCCAGGAGATGAGGGTTTCACGAATCCGGAGGACATCGGGTTTTCCTATACCGTCCAGGTCAGCGATGACCTGCAGGTGGCCATGACGGATGTCTCCGTATATCAGGAGAAGGCGGAGACCTTCGGCGTTTTCACCGCGCCGCATGCAGCCTGGCTGGAAAACGCACTCTCCGGTGCAAAGGACGCGGGTGTCCGGGTGATCACGGCGACCCACCACAGCCTTGTGTCCCATACCGAATTTGCCAAGGAAAACTATCTGATGTTCGGCAATGAACGGATGGCGGAGCTGGCCGTAAAGTATGACGTGCCCCTCAATCTGTCCGGTCACCTGCACATTCAGCACATCGCCCGAAACGGGCCTCTGGCGGACGCGGCGCTCGGGGCATTCTGCATCTGGCCCCACCGCTATGCCCTGGTCGCCTGCAGCGACAGCCATCAGCTGATGTACGAGGCCAAAGCGCTGAAGGACACCTTTCTTCCGGAGGGCTTCCTGCCCTTCAGCAGGGAATGGTTCCTGAAGATCGCGAGAAACAAAACCCTCGCGTCCCTGACCGGTTCCGACGAGGACATCCGCCAGTTGACGGATTATGTCGCACGGTTCAATCTGGCCTACTTTTCCGGGACCTATCGGCAGGAGGATCCCTCCTGGACAGAGGACCCCGCCTATGCCCTCTGGCAGAAGCAGTCCGGTTCAGCCCTGTGGGAAACCCTCCGCCTCCTGATGAATGAACCCGCAGGCGACCGCCTGCACTGGAAAGAATAAGCCGTCTCCATCCCGAACACGGGAACTGCACTTTGCGGATGGCAGACACCCCCTCCATGCTCCCTTCGGCAGGCAGTGTCAACTGTCTCATCCGAGGGGAGCATTTTCTGTCGGGGGAGGCCCCTGCCCCGCTCCTTTTCTGCGGAGGATGAGAGTGCCCGGCAGCGGTTTGCATTTGCCCTCCCCGGGCGGTATGATGATGGCGGAAACGGAAAAATCCCGGGACTTCCGCCCGGGACCCGCGTTTGATGATTCAACTTCAGCTGCAAGGAGGTCACTCATGAAAGAACCCGTCAATCCGTTTGACTACGCAGATCAGATTTCAAAGGGCCTTTCCAGGGGCATTCTGCTCAACACCTTCGCGGACAAGTTCAACAGCATGGTCATCGGCTGGGGGCATCTGGGGGTGATCTGGAACCTTCCCGCTTTTATCGTGTATGTCCGGCAGAGCCGCTATACCCATCTCCAACTGGACAGGAGCAGGGAGTTTACGGTTTCCATCCCTTCAGGCCCGGATGAGCGCCTGAGTCCCGAGATTCTCCGGCTGTTCGGAAGCCAGTCCGGCCGGGACATCAACAAGGCGGACTATGTGACCCTGGTGGACAGCGAGACCATTCATACGCCCGGCATTCTGGAGGTACCCCTGACGCTGGAATGCAGGGTTTTGTATCAGCAGGATCAGGACCCGGGCCGCGTTCCGGAGGAGCTCCTCCGTCGGTTCTACCGCGCAGGCTCCGATCAGGGAGATTTCCACACCGCCTATATCGGCCAGATTGTAAATTCCTACATCATCAGAAAGGAGAATTCATGATTTATAGGGGGTAAGCCACTATTTTCGCATAAACCGGCTTCAAACAGGGGTGTCTTGATGGATAAGGCTCTGAGACATAGGAAGGTTGAGAAGCAAGATGATGACCTCCACGTTTCCAAAACAGAAGCAAGATCGGTCATCAGGGAGATCGGAGACTCGACT
>OMRS01000004.1 GCA_900313545.1 uncultured Eubacteriales bacterium
CCACCATCAACCAGGAGCTGGACTTCGACTCGGCGTCCCTGGTGGCCTCCGAGTTCGACGTGAACTTGGAAATGAAGCTGGACAAGACCGCCGAGGAAGCGCTGACCGAGGAGATCACCGAGGACAGCGAGGAGGACCTGGTGCCCCGTCCGCCCGTGGTCACCATCATGGGCCACGTGGACCACGGCAAGACCTCGCTGCTTGACTACATCCGGAAGACCCGGGTGACCGCGGGTGAGGCCGGCGGCATCACCCAGCATATCGGCGCCTATACCGCCCAGATCAACGGGCGGCAGATCACCTTCCTGGATACCCCGGGCCATGAGGCCTTCACGGCCATGCGTGCCCGCGGCACCCAGGCGACAGACATCGCCATCCTGGTGGTGGCGGCGGATGACGGCGTCATGCCCCAGACCGTGGAGTCCATCCATCACGCCCGGGCGGCGAAGGTGCCGCTGATTGTGGCCATCAACAAGATGGACAAGCCGGGCGCGGATCCCGACAAGGTCATGCAGGGCCTGGCCCAGTATGAGATCATTCCCGAGGACTGGGGCGGCGAGACCATCATGGTGCCGGTTTCCGCCAAGACCGGCGACGGCGTGGATGAGCTGCTTGAAAATGTGCTGCTGCTGGCGGACATGCTGGAGCTGAGGGCCAATCCCGACCGGAAGGCCCGCGGCGTCATCATCGAGGCCAAGCTGGACCACTCCCGCGGCCCCGTGGCCACGGCCCTGGTGCAGAACGGCACCCTCAACGTGGGCGACATGGTGGTGGCCGGCAACGCCTATGGCCGCGTGCGCGCCATGGTCAGCAGCCGCGGCGACCGGGTCAAGTCCGCACTGCCCTCCACGCCTGTGGAGATCGTGGGCTTTGGCGATGTGCCGGAGGCCGGTGACGAGTTCATGGCGGTGGCCGACGAGAAGCTGGCCCGCCAGGTGGTGGAGGAGCGCGCCGCCAAGCAGAAGGCCAGCATGGTCAAGGCCAGCAGCGCCTCGACCCTGGAGGAGCTCTACAGCAAGCTGGCGGAGGGCGAGGTCAAGGACCTCAACATCATCATCAAGGCGGACGTGCAGGGCTCCGTGGAGGCGGTCAAGCAGTCCCTGGAGAAGCTCAGCAACGACAAGGTGCACGTGCGCATCATTCACAGCGGCGTGGGCGGCGTGACGGAGAACGACGTCATGCTGGCCGGCATCGACGGCGCCATCATCATCGGCTTCAACGTCCGTCCGGACGGCAAGGCGAGGGATGCGGCGGCCAGGGACGGCATCGACATCCGGTACTACCGCGTGATCTATCAGGCCATCGAGGACATCGAGAAGGCCATGAAGGGCCTGCTGGCGCCGGAATTCAAGGAGAATCTCCTGGGCCATGCCGAGGTCCGCAACGTCTTCAAGATCACCGGCGCGGGCACCATCGCGGGCTGCTATGTCACCGACGGCAAGATCCAGCGCAATGCCCAGGTGCGGCTGCTCCGGGACAACGTGGTGGTCTTCGAGGGCAAGCTGTCCTCCCTGCAGCGCTTCAAGGACGCGGTGCGCGAGGTGGCCGAGGGCTACGAGTGCGGCGTGGGGCTGGAGAACTATTCCGACATCAAGAACGGCGATGTCATCGAATGCTTCCTGATGGAAGAGATCAAAGCGTAACCAGGAGGCGTCCGGGCACACTCTGCCCGGACGCTTTTTAAAAAGGAGGGAAACCGATGCCTCAGCAGGGATTTGAACGCACGGACAGGATCGCCTCCGAGCTCAAGCGCAGCATCGAGCAGGTGATCCGGGAGGATGTCCACGACCCGAGGACGGACTGCATGTTTTCCATCACCCATGTGGATGTGACGCGGGACCTGCGCTATGCAAAAGTGTATGTCAGCGTCTATGAAGAAGACAAACGTGAGGGCATGATGAAGGCCCTGAAGGGCGCCGGCGGGTTCATCCGCCACCAGGTGGGGGCGGGGCTGAACCTCAGGTACACCCCGGAGCTGCTGTTCAACCTGGATACCTCCATCGAATATGGCGTCCACATTGCCAAGGTGCTGCATGACGTGATCAGGGAGGACGCAGGTGAACAGGACGGGAATTGAGGCGTGGGCACAGGCGCTGGGGCCTGCGCGGACCATCGCCCTCATCAGCCACACCCATCCCGACGGGGACACGATCGGCTCCGCCCTGGGACTGCGGCTGGGCCTTTTGTCCATCGGAAAGGACGTGGACTGGTTCTGCGAAATGCCCGCGCCGGAGCAGGTCGCCTTTCTTCCGGAGAGCGACCGGGTGATCACGGACATCTCCCGCGCCCGGGACAGCTATGACGTGGCCATGAGCGTGGATGTGTCCTCCCCGGAGCTCATGGGCAGCATGATCGGGGTCTTTGAGCGGGGCAGGTGCCGCGTGGTGCTGGACCACCACGCCACCAATCCCGGCTTTGGGGATGTGAACTTTATCCGCCCGGGGGAGTGCGCATGCACGATACTGGCCTATGAGGGCATGGCGGCCCTGGGGGTCCCCGTGACGCCGGACATGGCCCTGTGCTTCATGGCGGGGCTTTCCACGGACAGCGGGCACTTCATGTTCTCCAGCACCACGGGGCACGTGTTCCGCATCGCCGGAGAGCTTCGGGACAGGGGCGTGGACATGGAGAACCTGACCCGCCGACTGTACCGCTCGGATTCCCCCCGCAGGGTGCGCATGAAGGCCAGGGCCTATCAGCGGCTGAGGTTTCTTTATGGCGGGCAGGTGGGCGTGATCGCCATTTCCGAGCAGGATTTGGAGGAATGCGGCTGCACCCGGGAGGATCTGGACGGGATCGTCCGGATTGCCCAGGATGTCCGGGGGGTGCGCTTTGCGTTCATGCTGACGCAGAGCGGCAGGAAGGTCAAGATCAGCATGCGCTCCTTCGCCCCGGAGACGGTCAGAGATCTGGCCGAGCGCTACGGCGGCGGCGGGCACAATCAGGCGTCGGGCTGCACCGTGGAGATGACCCTGGCGGAGGCGGTGGTCCTGGTGGAGAAGCTGGCCGGGGAGAAACTGGGAGAGACACAGAAGTGAATGGACTCATTTCCGTCCTCAAGCCGCCCGGCATGACGTCGGGCGGCGTTGTTGCCCGTGCAAAACGGATCTTTGGCTGCAGGGCGGGCCACGCGGGAACGCTGGACCCCGAGGCGGCGGGCGTGCTGCCGGTGATGCTGGGAAAGGGGACCCGGCTGTTTGACTACCTGGTGGACAAGGAAAAGACCTATGTGGCGGAGCTGGTGACAGGGCTTGAGACGGACACCCAGGATGTCCACGGGCGGGTGACGGGGACCTCGGGGGTCCTTTCCGCCGGACAGGTGGAGGCGGTGCTCCCCCGCTTCGTGGGGACCGTCTGGCAGGTGCCGCCCATGGTCAGCGCCCTCAAGCGCGGAGGGGAGAAGCTGGTGGACCTGGCCCGGCAGGGCATTGAGGTTCCCCGCGATCCCCGGCCGGTCCGCATTGACGCGGTCCGCCTGGTGCGGGACATGGGACAGGGGCGGTTCCTGCTGCGGGTGGACTGCGGCCGGGGGACCTACATCCGCACCCTGTGCCACGACATCGGGCGCGCCTGCGGCGCGGCCGCGTGCATGGGCATGCTCATCCGCACCCGCAGCGGCGCCTTTACCCAGGAGATGTCCGTCCCCGTGGAGGAGATGGACGAATCGGGAATCCTGCCCATGGACCTGCCCCTGGGGCACCTGCCCCGCGTAGAGGTGGCAGGGGCGGCGGAGCGGTTCCTGCGCAACGGGGTTCCCCTGGAAAAAAGGGAGATTTCGCAGGTCCCCGGGGAGGACCAGCCGGTCAGGCTGTATCTGGGGGATCGGTTCTGCGGAATCGGAAGATGGAGAGGAGGGGCACTCCGCACGGAGGTGCTGTTGCTGGAAACATGACGCAGATTCTGTCGCATGAGAATCAGTATCCGGGAGAGCCCTGCGTGGTGGCCCTGGGAACCTTTGACGGGGTCCATCTGGGGCACCGGGCGCTCCTCGGGGAGGCGGTCAGGGAGGCCCGGAGGCGGAACCTCCCCTCGGTGGTCTGGACCTTCTCGACCCACCCCATGACGGTCTTTGCGCCCGGAAGGGTCCCCCGGCAGCTGGAGACCCTGGAGGAGAAGACCGACTCCCTGCGGGAAACCGGCGTCGATTTTGTGATCCTGCGCCCCTTTACCCGGGAATTTGCCGACCTGACCCCCCAGGCGTTTCTTTCCCTGATGGAGGCGGCCCTCCATCCCCGGATGGTGGTGGCGGGGTTTAACTACACCTTTGGAAAGAAGGGCGCGGGAACGGCGCAGCTGCTCCGGCAGTCCGCCGGGGAGCACGGGTTTGAGACCCTGATCGTGCCGGCGGTCCAGGCGGGGGGCGAGGCGGTGTCCAGCACCCGGATCCGGGACGCCATCCGGGAGGGGGACATGGCGAAGGTCCGGATGCTCATGGGCAAGCCTTATGCCCTTGGAGGCCGGGTGGTGCACGGCAGGCACCTGGCCTCCCTCCTGGGCTTCCCCACGGCCAACCTGGACTTCCCCCGGGAGAAGGAGGTCCCCCTCTTCGGCGTGTATGCGGCCCTGGCCGCTCTGGAGGGGAAAACCTATCCCGCGGTGGTCAATATCGGCGTGCACCCCACGGTGCCGGGAGACGGGTGCACCGTCGAGGCGGCCCTGATGGGCTATGACGGCGGGGACTTTTACGGAAAGACGCTGACCCTTCGCCTTATGCAGCACCTGCGCAGGGAGGAAAAGTTTGCCTCCCTGTCCGACCTGGCCGCGCAGGTCCGGCTGGACCGGGAGAGGGCGATGCGGTGGATTGCGGAAAACTGTCCCATGGACGGAAGGAAGGAGAACGGATGAAGAAACGGTTCTGCAGGGGACTGGTCGCCTCCCTGCTGGTGGCGGGAGTGTGCGCCCTGTGCAGCCTGGCGGCGCCCTTTCTGGATTCGGAGCTGCTGCACAAAAACGCCGCCGGGGCCGTGGACTCCATCTGGAACGCGGACACGCCCCGGGAGGTGGTGGGCGGCTTTGAGTCCGCGCGCCTTGACGACTATGCCACGGTGCTGATGATCAAGACGGCCTGCTTCAGCGGAAAGGCCACGTACCTTGAAAAGGTCTTTGGCGGACTGCGCACGGAGGTGGCGGTCCGGGAGGACACGGACAGCTGGGGGGCGTTCTGCACCTACACGGCGGATGCGCAGGAGGGGGACATCATCCAGTCCTATCCCCGGTACTGGCACGGCTATATCTTCCCGCTGCGCCTGCTCATGAGCCTGATGACCTATACCAATGCCATGATGCTCTGCTACGGGGCGGAGTTTCTGCTCATCGCGGCCTGCATCTCCCTGGGTACCCGCCGGGGCATCGGGAAGGCCATGGTCCCGGGGTTTGCCCTGACGCTGCTGCTCATGATGCCCGCGGCCATGGGCATCTGCGCGGAGTTTGTCCCCTGCCCGCTGGTGGCGCTGGGCGCATGCGCTCTGCTGCTGCGGTGGGGGGAAAGCATTGAAAGCCGTCTGGGGCACGGGTGGCTGTTTGCCGCATCGGGAATCGTGGTCAGCTACCTGGACCTGCTGACCTTCCCGGTGATGACCCTGGCCTTCCCCATGACCCTGGATATCCTGCTGCACATGAAGGACATGGAGCCCCGGGCCCTGCTTCGCCGCTGCATTGAAAGCACCGTGGCCTGGGGTGCGGGCTACGCGGGAATGTGGGCGCTCAAGTGGGGGCTCAATGTCCTCGCCTTCGGCCCCGAGGGGCTGGCGGGGGTGATCGGGCAGATCGCCCTGCGCATGTCCAGCAAGGTGGACGGCGGCGAGGTGGTGGGCCGGGGAGCGGCCCTGATGCGCAATATCCGCCTGATCACGGGAAAGCGCGCCTTCCAGGTGCTCCTGGCCGCGGCGGCTGTGCTGCTTGGCGCAGGGGCGGTCCGTTCCCTGCGGCGGGGACGGGGCCTGGGGGCCCCCGCGGGCGCCTGCTGCCTGCTGATTCCCGTGGCCTGCGCTGCGGGGTGGATGCTGCTGACCACCAACCACATCCATATCCACTATTATTTCACCTACCGGACCCTCTGGTGCGCCCTCTTCCCGCTCTCGGTGCTGCTCACGCTGCTGACCTGCGGCCGGGGCGCCGAAAAAACCGGAAAAGCCTGTTAGTTGCAAACTTAAATTCCACTTTGCATAAGCAAAATCCACCCCTCGGCTTGTTTCAGAGGGGGGATCTATTTAGATGAATCTCAATTCAAAGCAAACTGCACAGAAGCGATTACTTCAGCATGTGCAATGTGCACAACTATCGATCTTCTGGTCAAACAGACGATCAGTAGAAGGGGGCACTTTCCCAGAGGTGGCGTTTCCCAAAAATTTTTGGATCGATATATTCCACCTCACCATATGGACCTATGTTCATTATACTACAGACAATATATCATAGTAAACGGGGCTGGAAGAAAATGGGA
>OMRS01000118.1 GCA_900313545.1 uncultured Eubacteriales bacterium
ATTGGTTTAATTATAATATATTATTCTCAATTTGTCAACATTTGAGATTAACAAAATAAGGTCAAGATTTTTGTTAATTATACCTATGAAAAAAAGGCCCTGCCCTTCAGCAAAGCCTTTATCTATATAGGTTCGCGTCTGTGAATAGTAACGCTCTGGCTTTGAGGTTTTGCGGTGGTTTTGTGTAGCCTGTGTTATGTGCGGGCTTGCCCAAAGCCGGGACAGGTCGGGAAGACAGCACCTTCTTATTCGCTGCTGTCGGCGGCTTCGATGGATTGCCCCGGATGGTTCTTGAAGACCCGGCGTATCCGGGCGTTTTTGATCATGCGGCTGCACATCAGGCAGCACTCCGTGTCGATGGGCGTTCCGTCTTCCCAGCCAAAGACGTACATATCCGCCCCGATCATGTCAGAGCGGTTCCCGTTGATGATGCTGTTGGCTTCCGCATGGACAGCCTTGCACAGTTCATACCGTTCGCCGTGGGGAACACCCAGCCGCTGGCGCTCACAGTATCCCAGATCTGAGCAGTTGTCCTCTCCCCTGCAGGCTCCGTTGTACCCCGTGGAAACGATGACATCGTCCTTGACGATCACGGCGCCGTACTGGCGCCGCAGACAGGTGGACCTGCGTGCCACCTCCGAGGCGATTTTCATATAGTACTGCTGCTTGCTGGGACGCATGTCGACACTCCCTTCCTGCGGTTATTTGGCGGTGCGGGAGGCTGCGGATCCCGCTGCCTCGCAAACTGCCGACCGTGTGCACATTTTACTTCATGAAGGTTCCTCCGTCAAACGCGTTTCATGCCGGCGGAGCGGCCCTTTTCTTTTCATTTTATTTGGAAGTATGGTAGAATAAGCGGACATTCGGGAAAGCGGGTTTCTGGACTATTTCCGCCTGCCTTCCCGTCGACGGAAAGGAGTCTGCCCCCTATGCCCCAGCGCATCGCATCTGTCTCCCCCCGCAGCCTGGCGCAGCGGCACGGGATCACAGCCGGTGAACAGCTTGTGTCCATCAACGGCATCCCGGTTCTTGACCTGGTGGATTATCAGTATCTCATTTCAAGGCCGGACCTGGCTGTGGAAGTGGAGGCCCTGGACGGCCAGCGGCGGACGCTGCACATCCACAAGCATACGGAGGAATCCCTGGGCCTCACCCTGGAGTCCGGCCTGATGAGTCACCCGAACACCTGCGCCAACCACTGCATTTTCTGCTTTATTGAACAGATGCCTCCCCATATGCGGGAAAGCCTGTATGTGCGGGATGATGACTGGCGGCTTTCCCTGATGGCCGGCAATTTTGTCACCCTGACCAACATGCCGGAATCCGAGATCCGCAGGATCATCGAGCGCAAGGCCAGCCCTATCTACATTTCCGTACACACCACCAACCCGGAACTCCGCCGGCAGATGCTGCACAACCGCCGCGCGGACCAGATCCTCACGCTGCTTGAGCGGTTTGCGTCCAACGGGATCTGCTTCCACTGCCAGATCGTGCTCTGCCCCGGCATCAATGACGGGGCGGAGCTTGAGCGGACGCTCTCGGACCTGTCGGCCTTTATTCCCCATGCCCTGAGCGCCGCCCTGGTTCCTGTGGGCCTGACCCGCTTCCGGGAACACCTGACGCCCCTGAGGCCATATACCCGGGAGGAGGCAAGGGCGGTGATCAGAACCGCCCTCACCTTCCAGGAGACATTGCTCAGGCGCCACGGCACGCGCTTTGTCTTCCCCTCCGACGAATTCTTCCGGATTGCGGATCTGCCCATTCCGGAGGATGAGGCGTACGAGGACTATCCCCAGTATGAAAACGGAGTGGGACTGCTCAGACGCCTCTACGTGGAGTTCGAAGAGGCTTATCGGGATCTGGAGACCCCCCGGGCCCGCCCGCGCCGCGTCCTCATCGCCACAGGGACCTCTTTTGCCCCTTTCCTTCAGGATATGCTGGAGACCTTTCCCCTTCAGGAGCTCCAGGTGGAAGTCCTGCCTGTGGTCAACCGCTTTTTCGGGGAAACGGTCACGGTGACGGGACTGCTGACGGCCGGGGACGTTCTTGAGCAGATCCGGGGGCATGCGGCGGATGAACTGCTGATTTCGGAGACCATGCTGCGAAGCGGAGAGGATGTGTTCCTGGACAACGTGACCCTTGAGGCATTTGAGGAGGCGGCCTGTCTGCCGGTGCGCGTGGTGCTCAATGACGGCGGCGATCTGCTGTGCGCACTGCTGGGCCAGGACCCGGAGAGCGAAGCTCCCTGAATTCCGGAGAAACTGAATAACCTGAAGAACCACTGCGGAGAGAACCATGAAACAACAGATTGATCTGAACGGAAAAACCATTTTGGTGACCGGAAGCCCGGGATTTATCGGGGCGAATCTGGTGCTGCGGCTGCTGGGAGAGATGTCAGGCGGCACCATCGTGTCCCTGGACAACATGAACGGCTACTATGATCCGAAGCTCAAGGAGTATCGGGCCTCCCTGATCGAGGAAGCGGCCCGGGCCTCCGCGGTCAGGCACGTGTTTGTGCGGGGTGACCTGGCGGACCGGGACCTCATCGACCGCCTGTTTGCCGCCCATGACTTTGACGTGGTTGTCAATCTCGCGGCACAGGCCGGCGTGCGCTACAGCATCGATCATCCGGATGTGTACATCGAATCCAACCTGATCGGATTTTACAATATCCTGGAGGCCTGCAGACATGCCTCGGACAACGGACGCCCCGGCGTGTCCCACCTGGTGTATGCCAGCAGTTCTTCCGTTTATGGCGGGAACCAGAAGGTGCCGTTTTCGACCTCAGATCCCGTTGACCATCCCGTCAGCCTCTATGCGGCCACCAAGAAAAGCAATGAACTGCTGGCCCATGCCTATGCCAAGCTGTATGACATCCCGTGCACGGGCCTGCGCTTTTTCACGGTCTACGGGCCTGCGGGAAGACCGGACATGTTCTACTATTCCGCCACGCAGAAGCTGGTCGCGGGAGAGAAGATCCGTATCTTCAACTACGGCAACATGAAACGGGATTTCACCTACGTGGATGACATCGTGGAGGGAATTGTGCGGGTGATGCGCGGCGCGCCGCAGCGCCGGACAGGCGCGGACGGGCTGCCCATCCCTCCCTACAGCCTCTACAACATCGGCGGCGGGACCCCCGAGAACCTGCTGGACTTTGTCGCGACGCTCCAGGAGGAACTGGTGCGGGCAGGGGTACTGGAGAAAGACTATGACTTTGAGGGCCACCGGGAGCTGGTGGGCATGCAGCCGGGAGATGTGCCGGTGACCTATGCGGACAGCGGAGACCTGGAACGGGATTACGGGTTCCGTCCATCCATCGATATCCGGACGGGTCTGCGGCGGTTTTGCCAGTGGTATGCCAGCTATTCCCGGAAAGCCGGAGAATAGCTCCGTAAACGTTCCCCTCACGATTCTGTCAAGGAAAGAGGTTTGTGCGGATGCGCTGTGACATCAAATACAAGGAACTATACAACCGTTTCCCCGAGAACATCGTCTTCTGCGGCTACCGTATCGCGCCGCTGGGAGCGCATATCGACCATCAGGCAGGCAAGATTCTGGGATGCGCCATTGACAAGGGCATCCATATCGCCTACAGTCGGAAGAATTCCGGCATCTGCGAGCTGCATTCCCTGAATTTCCCGGAAAAGAGGGCCCAGTTCCATGTGAATGACATCCCGGACTCCAAAGTGGGAGACTGGGCAGACCACTGCCGTGGTGCGGCAAAGATGCTGGGAGAACAGTATCCCCTGCGCTATGGTATTTCCGGCGTCATTGAAGGGGAGCTGCCCATTGGCGGCCTGAGCAGCAGCGCTTCCGTGATCATCGCATTCCTCACCGCCCTGGCGGCGGTGAACCGGATTTCCCTGGATGACTGGGAGATGATCATGATGGCCAAGAAGGCTGAGAATGCGTATGTGGGCGTGAACTGCGGCAAGCTGGACCAGAGCTGTGAGGTGCTCGGACGCAGGGACCGCTGGCTGTATCTGGACTGCGCCGATGATTCCTATACCCTGGTATCCGGGACGGACAGGCCCTATGCCTTTGCCGTGTTCTTTTCCGGCCTGGAGAGGAGCCTGGCCAACAGTGCGTACAATCTCCGGCAGGATGAGTGCAAGGCGGCGGCCTACAGCCTCCTTGCCCATGCAGGAATGTCCTATGGCAAGTTCCGGGACACCGTCCTGCGGGATGTGCCCTACGCTGTGTTTGAGGAGTACGGGGACCGTTTGCCCGATGCCTTCCGAAAGCGGGCCACCCATTTCTTTACGGAGCTTGCCCGGGTGGAACAGGGTGTGGATGCATGGCGCTCCGGGAACCTGGAGGAATTCGGACGCCTGATCTTTGAATCCGGCAGATCCAGCATCGTCAACTATGAATGCGGCTGTCCGGAACTGATTCGGCTCTATGAGATCATGACGGACACCGACGGCATCTATGGCGGGCGCTTCAGCGGCGCCGGCTTCAAGGGCTGCTGCATGGCCCTGATCGATCCGGCAAAGACGGAATCCGTGATGCGCCATGTGGAGGAAGCGTACCTGAAGTCGTTCCCCGGACTGCGGGGAAAGTATATGGGCGCGCTGTGCGCGCTGGCGGACGGAGTGGGGGCGGTACTGTGAAAGCGATTCTTCTGGCGGCAGGGTATGCCACAAGGCTGTATCCCCTGACCCACGATTTTCCCAAGCCGCTGCTTCCGGTGGGCGGAAAGCCGATTCTGGAATGGCTGGTGGAGGATGTGGGAGATGCGGTGGAGGAATTCATCGTGGTGACCAACCACAGGTTTTTCACGCATTTCTCCACATGGGCAAAGGGACTTGACTACAACATCCGGGTCCTTGATGATGGAACGGACTCCAATGAGACCCGGCTGGGCGCGGTCCGGGACATTGCTCTGGCCGCGACGCAGGAATGTGACTATCTGGTGATGGCCGGAGACAATGTGCTCTCCTTTTCCCTGCGGCCCTTTATCGCCTACAGCCGCAGCGTGGGGACCAGCTGCGTGATGACCTATGAGGAAAACCGTCTTTCCGCCCTGAAGCGGACGGCGGTCATCACCGTGGACGGGACCGGCCTGATCACCAGCTATGAGGAAAAGCCGGAGGTGCCCAGAAACAACCTCGCCGTACCGCCTTTTTACATTTACCGCTACGAGGATATCCGGCGCATTCCGGAGGCGCTCTCTCAGGGCCTGAACCCGGATGCCCCGGGGTCTTTCGGAGTCTGGCTGAGCGCCAGGACACCGATGCATGCCTGGCGCATGCCGGGAGTGAGGCATGACATCGGGAACATGGCGTCCTATGAGGCGGTCAGGGACAGTTACAGGGGACCGGATTCAACCGGCAGGACAACACAGTGAGGAGGATTTGCATGACATACAAACTGAATCCCGAGGTTCGCAGGATTCTGAGCCCTGTAAGCATCACCTGGAACGGGACATCGGGAAACCGTGAGGACCGGCTGGAGCAGACCGCACCTGCGCAGCAGTGGCACTTTGCCAGCGGCGCTGATGCGGCAGAGGCGGTCTTTGACCGGCACTTCAATATCCTCAGCTACCGCGCATCAGGCGATACGGTGGACATTGTCGTGTACGAATTCATGGAACCTGCAGGAAGATAACTCTCCCGCACTGCCGCGGGAGTTACGGAACGGAGGAATACTATGTCAAAACCCCTGGTTGCTGTGGTGGGTCGTCCCAATGTGGGAAAGTCCACCTTCTTCAACAGGATTGTCGGGCAGCGGATCTCCATTGTGGAAGATACCCCCGGAGTGACCCGTGACCGGATCTATGCTGATGCGGAGTGGCAGGGACATGCCTTTACCCTGATTGACACCGGCGGCATTGACCCCAAAACCGACGATATTCTGCTCAGGCAGATGCGCCGCCAGGCTCAGATTGCCATTGAGACCTGTGACGTGATCCTGTTTTTCACCGACGGGCGTACAGGGGTCACGGCGGATGACTATGAGGTCGCTGATATCCTGCGCCGCTCCCATAAACCCATCGTGCTGGTGGTCAACAAGGTGGACCACATCGGCATGAACGATGCTCTCTATGAGTTTTACAACCTGGGCCTGGGGGATCCCGTTGCCATTTCTTCGGTTAATATGCTGGGCCTGGGGGATCTGCTGGATGCCCTGGTGGCCGCACTGCCCGAGGGGGGAACCGGGTCACAGGCGCAGGAGGACCCAGGCATCTCCATTGCCGTGGTGGGACGCCCCAATGTGGGCAAATCCTCCCTGGTCAACCGTATTCTGGGAAATGAACGCTCCATGGTTTCCGATGTGGCGGGAACGACGAGGGACGCCATCGATTCCACATTCCGTCGAAACGGCCGCACCTATCATATTATCGACACGGCCGGGATCCGCCGAAAACGGGCCATCGAGGACGAATCCATCGAGCGCTACAGCATCCTTCGGTCTCTGTCCGCCATCAAGCGCTGTGACGTGGCGCTGCTGATGCTGGATGCCGAGGAAGGCGTGACGGAGCAGGACACCAAGATCGCCGGCTTTATTCACAATGAGGGCAAGGCCGTGATCATCGTGGTCAACAAATGGGACCTGCTGCAAAAGGAAACCGGAACCATGGAGGCCTTCCGCAAACAGGTTGTTTCGGAACTCAAATTCATCGATTACGCGCCGGTCCTGTTCATTTCCGCCAAAACCGGACAGCGGGTGGAAAAAATCATCGAAAAGGTGGACAGCGTGTACCAGGAGGCCACCCGGCGCATCACCACAGGCCTGCTCAACGACATGATCGGAGA
>OMRS01000068.1 GCA_900313545.1 uncultured Eubacteriales bacterium
CGGGTAACCACGCACAGGCAATCGGTGACATCCAGATGCTCCATGACCTGAAGAATCGGCCGCCCACCGGTCCCTCCCGGTTCCCCGTCATCGCTTGAACGCATAATTTCCTTTCCCTTGCCCAGAATGCAGGCATAGCAGTTGTGCCGGGCGTCAGGATGCGCCCTGCGGACACCGGCAAGGAGAAGCGCTGCCTCCTCTTCGGTGGTGCAAGGGAAAACCTGTCCGATAAACCTCGATTTCTGAACCGTGAACTCGCTGCTGGCCGCAGCCTTCAGGGTTCTGTAATCCGCTTGACTCTTCATTATACCGTCCTGTAGGGTTGTCTGATATGATTCATATTGTACTTGTAGAGCCGGAGATTCCCCAGAACACGGGAAACATCGCCAGAACCTGCGCGGCCACCGGCAGCCGCCTGCATCTGATCCGTCCCCTTGGCTTCAGTCTGGACAGCCGGTACCTGAAGCGCGCGGGGCTGGATTACTGGAATCTGGTGGAGGTAACCGTGCATGACAGCTTTGAGGAGCTGCTGCACGGTCATGATCCCGATTCATTCTACTATTTTACGACAAAGGCGTCAAAAGATTATACGCAGCAGACCTATCCGCAGGAGGTCTTCCTGGTTTTCGGCAAGGAAACCCGTGGACTTCCTGAGAACCTGCTCCGGAAGGTCTACCCCCATTGCCTGCGCATCCCCATGATTCCCGATGCCAGAAGCCTCAACCTGTCCAATTCCGTGGCCATTGTGACGTATGAGGCGTTGCGGCAGCGGGGATTTGACCATCTGTCCACGCAGGGGTATCTGACCGGCAGGGAGGAAGCAGACCTGCCCTGGCTGGATTACGTGTAAGGTGATCGAGATGAAAAAGAAGAGAATAAAGCGAAACAGCACCACACGCCGCCAGCATGTCGGGCTGCAGGTGGCCGGCGGGGTCACCGACGTGTTCCGGGTGGCACTGGCCTCTCTGGCCATTGTGCTGATGATCGCCCTCATCGGGAGCCTGTACAGCTGGCTCAGGCAGGACCTGAACATGACCTTTGCTGATCTGGGCACCAATCTGAGCGGCGCCGTGATGGTTGATCCTGAAAAAAAAGGACGCTGAACCATGCCCCCGTTTGCAGACAGTTTCGGACAATATCACGTGTTATACAATTTTTTTGCAAGTGACACTTATTTTGTCGACAGAAAAATTTTAAAGAAATCGAAAAAAACATCTTGCTTTTTTTCATATACAACCCTATAATATCGACCGTAAGCAATCGGGTCTGTGGTTGAAAGTCGATGCCAGTCGCAGGCAAAACGATCCACGTAATCTGCTCAAAGAGCAGGGAGCATGGTGCGGCCTAGATGTAAGTCCGTCCGGTGTAAAGCCGAGAGAATGTGTAGTCAGGCACGAATGTGTATTAGCGATAATTCCAGACGGCGAGTGTGGGGGAAAAGACCAGGTCAGTCGGTTGCTTTGGCAAATATCTTTTTTATTCTTCGGAGGAGTTGTATCCATGTATCAGGACAAGACTTTGGTCTGCAAAGACTGTGGCCAGGAATTTGTGTTCACCGCTGGTGAGCAGGAGTTCTATGCAGAAAAAGGATTCCAGAACGAGCCTCTTCGCTGCAAGGCCTGCCGCATCGCAAGAAAGAACAGCCGCCAGAACAACGACGGCCAGCCCAGAGAGATGTTCGAGACCGTGTGCGCGCAGTGTGGCGCCCCCACCCGTGTTCCGTTCATCCCCAAGAGCGACAAGCCCATCTACTGCAGTGAGTGCTACGCACAGATCCGCGCCCAGCAGATGTAATCGTACGCTTTCAGCTCCGCATGAAAATGCGGAGCTTTTTCTTTTTCCGTTTCTATCCGTCCCTGCGGGTGACAAGCCTGTGCCAGCCGGCGGTTTTTTGGCGGATCAAAAGCCGCCTCGGGACCGGTCGCCCAGCTCAGACAACACGCTTCTTTCTGCCCGGGCCTTTCGGGATGCCCTTCCCGGTCCGGAATAAAAACAGCCTGGGCCCTGCAGATTCAGGGCTCAGGCTGTACGGGGTTCTTTGGCAAAATGGTATGGAACTGTTCTGCACAGCGGCGCAGTTCGCCCATCACCAGGGAAATGCCCTCCGGGCTCTCCATCCAGTTATCACGGGTGATCCGTGTTCCCGGGACCGGGCAAACGGACAGTGCCACTTCAGGAAAGACGGTTTCAAAATATGCGCTGCACCTGCGCGCATGCCATGGCAGGCACACCAGCATGGCGCGTTCGGGGAGGAGGCCCCGGCTTTCAAGCAGTTTCCGGCTGAAAAGCGCGTTCTGATAAGTGTACTGGGCCTGGTCCTCCACGAGGATATCCGCATCCGGCACCCCCTGCTCCAGCAGGAGGTGCTGCATGAAAGCCGCCTCGGAGGGGTACTCTCTGGCATTCTCCCCGCCGTAAAAAGCATCTGTGGTGATGGAATACCGCCCGGAGACCAGAATCCTGGGAGCCAGTCCCTCCAGGTAGAGACGGGCAGCCCACCGGCTCGGTTCAGGAAAAGTGTTTCCAGGCACAAAGATCAGATCGCTGCGCTTCGGGGGATCGCAGACAAAGATGAACCGCGTGACATCCTGAATCCAGTTCATGGCGTCCTCCATCCCTGAGGCGGGGTCAGCAGGCCGGTCAGGGTCCCCAGCCCATAGCACAAGTGAAGAAGCAGAAAAAGAAAGGGATCAAGAAGCAGAATGGCCAGTTTCCCCCGGGGAGACTGGACTGCTGCAAGTACCGTAAAATAGAGGTCCAGCAGAAGGTACACAAAAAGCAGGCAGAAAAGGGGCAGAGGCGTAAGGGGGGACAGCAGCCCGCACAGCAGCAGTGCTGCCACAAACATGGCCGGAACAAAGTGACGCAGGGCAAAGCAGCGGGGCTCGATGTACAGGGTCCTTCCCACCCAAAGGCCGTTTCCCCATTTCTGGCGGATCATGCCCGACAGGGTTGTCCGGGCGGCATGGAAGGAGGACAGAGACGGGTCGAAATAGAAGCGGTAGCCCGCCTTTTTCATGCGGTAATGGATTTCATTGTCCTCCGTTCGCCGCAGCCGTTCATCGTAGTCGCCCACACGGCGATAGACTTCCATGCGGTACATGGCATACGCCAGCGTATCCACCTCCCTGGCTTCACCCTGGTTGCGGAATGGTGCCGCACCGCCTCCGAATCTGGAGGCATCCAGTGAGGTAAGTACGGCAGCCAGGGTCCCCTCAGCCGGAGCAGACGTCACGGCGCCGCCCACAATGTCCCTGCCCTCATCCAGCAGTTCAGAAGCCCGGGCCAGAAAATTCTCCGGTATCCGGGCATGGGCATCCAGCCTGATGACCCGGTCCCCGCGGGCGGCATGCAGAGCCACGTTGCAGCCGCTGGCCAGCCACCGTCTGGGATTATCAAGAACGGTGACCGCGTATCTGGAACGTGCGGCATACCCGTTCATGATCTCCCGGGTGTCATCCCGGCTGCAGCTGTCCACCAGCAGGACCTCCACCCGGGAGGCGGGAATACGCTGATGTTCCAGGTCCTCCAGCAGGGACGGCAGCGAGCTGTGAGCATTGAGCGCCACCACAATGAAACTGATGAGCATGGAATATTCCTCATTTCGGGAAATATGTGGTCTTCCGGCGACGGTAGGTCACAAGTCCCGCCGGAAGATAGAAAAAAAACAGCTTTTGCGTAAAATACCCGCGGAAGGTTTTTCGCGACAGATGGTATCCCAGCTGACAGCTCTGCACCGCGCAGAAGGTCAGAAGCCCCGCCACCGGAGAAAGCACAAACGCCAATGCGCACAGCAGATCACTGAGGAAGAAGGCAAAGCGGAGCTTTCGGAAGGAAATGTAGGCACCCAGGGCATGATTGGCCGCTGCGCATCGGACCACCTCGCCCTCGCCAAGCCGGCGGCGGGAAAAGAGGGTGGACAGCAATGTCCGGTTGTCCCGGCTCTCATCGGTGTTGAGGATCATGGGAACAGGCAGCTCCAGCACCTCCACATTGCGGGCGCGAAGGCGCGCGTGGAGTTCATCCTCTTCCAGAGCCCGCGTATCCGAGGACCATCCTCCGGCATCAAGCAGCACATCCCTTCGGATCATGAGGGCACCGCCGAACTCGGGACAGATTCTCGCCTGCGTACATCCGTAGTAATTTGGGACCGTCTCCACCAGTTTTCCGTCCTTCAGATACCGGTCCTCCCGGATCCCGGTCAGAGCGCCGGTGCCGTGAACCGAGGCCATCAGGGCTTTCTCCACAAATCCGGGCTGCAGCTGCATGTCTCCGTCAAGAAACAGCAGCCATTCTCCGCGTGCGACCTCCGTTCCCACCCGGCGCCCCAGCCCCGGCGTCGGTGACGTTTCCTCCAGTACATAGACCTTTGCTCCCATATTTTCCGCAATTTCGCGGCTGGCATCCGTGGAGCCGGAATCCACATAGATCAGCTCGTGGGACATTGTACGCATCGCCCTGTGGATGCTCTCCAGACAGGAAGGAAGGTGCGCCTCCTCATTTTTGCCGATGACAATGACGCTGATCATGGGCAATCCCCTTTCAGGTGTGATATAATATTGCGATGCCGTCATTATCGCACAAAGATCCCTTCTGGGCAAGGTAGAGGAGACGCATGTTACTGTCGATCGTTGTTCCCTTTTATCAGGTTGAGCCGTATTTTCCCGCGTGTCTTTCCGCACTTGGGCAGCTTTCCGGGGAAGAGGCCGAGGTGATTTTCGTGGACGACTGCGGAAGCGACGGGTGTCTTGCCATGGCCGAGGCCTTCTGTCAGGAGCATCCCCATGCGCGCATCCTGCGCAGAAGCCGGAACGGCGGCCTGTCCGCAGCAAGGAACACGGGCCTTTCGCAGGCCAAAGGGACCTATGTGTACTTTCTGGACAGCGACGATGTGCCTCTTCCCGGCGCGCTCCTGGCTGCCGCGCGTGAAGCCATGGCTGACCGTCTGGACCTGATCCGGGGAACCTATCAGGAATTTGAAGACGGCTCCCTGCGGGAAACGAACCATCCCGTCAATCCCTGTGCGGTGGGAAACGGGCGTGAAATATTTCTGCACCAGCATCGGCTGGGGGAGTATGAGCCCATGGTCTGGCAGGGCATCTACCGCCGGGCCTTTTTGCAGGAGTGCGGCCTGCAGATGCCCGAGGGCCTGCTCTTTGAAGATGAAGTGTTCTCCGCTTCCGCCTGTTTTCTGGCAGAACGGGCCGCCGTGGTTTCCCGGACGCTGGTCCGCTACCGGCAGCGTCCGGGCAGCATCATGAAATCCTTTGGCGGCAGCACCCGGTGGTGTGACTGCTATCTTTCCGTGTGCCGAACCCTCGGGGAGATTGCCCGTCGTGAGAGCGGCCCTGCCGGCGAAGCCCTCACGGACCGCACGGCGCGCATTGCCGTAAGCGTGGTCAAAAATATTCCCTATTATGCGCTGAGTCCCGCAGACCGGCGGGAAGTCCTCCAATATGTGCGCAGGAACAGGGAAGAGCTCTCGCAGATGGTGCTGTGCAGTCACGAGCCTGAGGTCCGGCTTCAGGGGCGGATGCTCCGGTACGCCCCGGATGTGCTGGCCGGTGTCTGCGCGGTGGTCTACCGGATGAGAAATGCCTTTTCTTCAAAGTAGCCCCCTCTGCCTCCGAACAAAACAGCTTTACCCGGACTCTCCCAGAAATCCGAAACGAATCCGGACGATCCGCGGACGGGAGCATTCTCCCGTGCCGAAAACGAATCTGAGGACGCCGGAGTTCACCCCAGCCGAAGGAACCGAGGACTCCAAAGCGGAAGATCCTTCTTCTGCGCTGTCCGGGACTTTTTATCCTCACGCTGAGGCCCCTTGTGATCCTTGAACCGGCAGAAAGGGGGAACGCACTTCCTGTCTCCCTGTATTGCGGGGCGGAAGGAATCTGTCATGCAGAGTCCTCCCGCCTGCAGCTTTGCCGGCACCTGACCCCGTCTTCCCCGGAGGCCGCAACGGAGATGGACGGATATGTCACAGGCCCTCACATATTGCCTGGATTGAGAGCATTTTCCCGGACTGCCGGGTCTGCTTCAGGCTGAATCATTGCATACCCAGAGAACAACACAAGAGAAAGGACAGAGCAGGTGAATCTATGAACAATCGCGTGATTCCCTTCAGCCCTCCGGATATCAGCGAGGCGGAGATTGCGGAGGTGGCCGAGGCGCTGCGCTCCGGATGGATTACCACAGGCCCCAGGACCAAGGAGTTTGAGCGGAGGATCTCCGCATGCTGCCACACGCAGAAGACCGTCTGTCTGTCCTCCGCCACTGCAGCAGAGGAACTTGCCCTTCGCACCCTGGGCATCGGGGCGGGGGACGAGGTCATCGTCCCTGCCTACACCTATACGGCGACGGCTTCCGCCGCCATCCACGTGGGCGCCACGGTGCGCTTTGTGGACAGTCTCCCCGGCTCCTGGGTCATGGACCCCCGTCAGGTGGACGCGGCGGTCACGGAGCACACCAAGGCCATCATCCCGGTGGATTTTGCTGGCTTTCCCACCGATCCCGCGCCGCTGTTTGAGGTGGCGCACCGCCGGCGCAACCTGTTCAGGCCGGAGAACAAGACCGGAAACGGCCT
Organism: uncultured Eubacteriales bacterium; assembly: GCA_900313545.1. Next base: position 6,587 of record OMRS01000068.1, read on the forward strand.
TGACCTCCAGGCGCAGCTGGGGCGCATTGCCATCGTGGATGACGGGGCCCATTCCTTCGGTGCCAGCCGCGGCGGCGTCCCCGTGGGCAGTCTGGCGGACATGACCTGCTTCAGCTTCCATGCCGTCAAGAACCTGACCACGGCCGAGGGCGGTGCTCTGACCTGGAACCTTCCCGGCAGCACGGACCACGAGGCGATTTACAGGGAACTGCAGCTGCTGAGCCTGCACGGGCAGTCCAAGGATGCCCTGGCCAAAGACCAGCCCGGCGCCTGGGAGTACGATATCGTGGCTCCCTACTACAAGTGCAACATGACGGACATCATGGCGGCCATCGGACTCCGGCAGCTTGATCGTTACCCCGAAATGATCCGGCACCGGGGTGAGCTCATCGACACTTACAACCGCTTCCTGATCCCGGCAGGCTGCTGGGTGATTCCCCATGATGAACCGGGCACCGTATCCTCCAGGCACCTGTACATTCTGAGGGTGCCCGGACTGAGCGAAGAGCAGCGCAATCTGGTGATCCGCCGGATGGGTGAGCGGAAAATCGCATGCAACGTTCACTACAAGCCGCTGCCCATGATGACCGCCTACCGCAAGCTGGGCTGGGATATCAGGAATTTCCCAGAAGCCCTGGATTTCTACCGCAATGAGATTACCCTGCCCCTGTATTCCAGGCTGTCCGTGGACGACGCCTGCTACATCGCCGAAAACTTTGTGGATGTTCTCCAGTCGGTCCGCAGGGGATAAAACAGCGCCGGGAAAGCAGCAGCTTTCCCGGCGCGTATGATTTTAGCCGTTCCTGGCTTCCTCCAGAACCAGGCTGATCACGGAGGAATCAAAGCCTCTGCGAAAGAGGGCCTGGCGAAGCTTCTGAAGGTCTCCGAAGCAGTTCAGGTCCCGGCCGCGGGCCAGTTTTCTCATCGCCTCACGAGCCGATTCCAGTTCCATCTCCTGCGAGACCTCCCCGACAGAGGCGCGGACCAGATCCGCCCCGACTCCCCGGGAAGCCAGACGGCTCCGAATGGACCGAGGTCCATAGCCCCGGTGAAGCTGGGAAGCGGTCACCTCGCGGGAATACTGGACGTCATCCAGAAGTCCGTTTTCCTCCAGAGCACGGAGGGTCTCCCGGATGCTTTCCTCCGGATAGGCCGCTTCCCGGAGCCGTCGCTCCATTTCCCGGACGCTGCGCATGGAGGCGCCCAGGAAATAGCAGGCCCGGTCCATCGCAAAAGGGCGGGCATGAGCGCTCACCCAGTCCAGGACTTCCCCCGGCTCCGCGCAGGTTCCGATATGAAAGGGAGAGCGGCGGCGCATGACCCGGGGAATGCGAATGGATTCGCCGGAGGAAAAGCGCAGAACGGACACGCCATGATGGCTGTGGATTTCCTCAATGCGGTTCCCGCTCACGTGCATCACTCTCCATCCTCGCGTCCCCGGGACAAAGGACTGAAATAGTAGCAGCACAGCCATCCGCTCAGGATGATCTGCAGCATGCAGGTACACTGGCGCAGGGTCACATAGTAGGTGTTGTCCAGGTTGTCCCGTCCGAAGCCCGTGAGAATCAGCATGATCACAAAGAACATGTTGGGCATCATGAGCAGGGCGACCCGGGTTTCAAAGTACCCGCTGTCCATGGAGCAGAAGACGATTGTCAGCACCTGAAGCACCAGCAGCAGGAACAGGAAGAACTGGCAGACAGGGAACAGGGTGCTGTAGGCGCCGCGCTCAAACTCGCCCAGAAAGACCTCCGCAAAGGCCACCACGGCTGTCACCAGGGGCAGCAGCGTGACCACGCTGAACCTGTCGCGGATGCGCACAAAAAACACCACAACCACACACAGAGCACAGATGGCGGACAGGACCTGAGAGATGCGCACGAATTCGCTGATGAAGGTCAGACTGTCATCCCGCAGACCTTCGATGACCGTACGCCCGGAACAGTACAGCAGCAGGTACCACAGGAACCCGTCCCCGTCCCGGCGAATGTGGCGGCGGACCAGCAGCTGCAGCACGAGGAACACGAGCACACACCAGCAGGATTCATAGAAGAAGGTCGCCATGTGCCAGTACCAGACGTTGCCCAGGGGGACTTCAACGGCGAAGGGAAAGAACTGGAGGGCTTCATCCGAGATCCTCAGGCCGTAGGCTTCCATATTGATGTAGTTTCCCCACCGTCCGATGGCCTGGCCCAGGGCGAGGGAGGGCGCGATCATGTCCAGCAGCCTTCCCAGGGGGATGCGGTGGCGGCGGGCGACGATGCGGCAGGCGAGAAGTCCGCCCAGAATGCCGCCGTAGATCGCCAGGCCGCCTTCCCTCAGATTGAAGATGGACAGAAGGTCCTCGCTGAAATCCCCGAAACGGAAAAAGACATAGTACAGCCGGGCCCCGATGATGGCCAGCGGGATGCCAAAGAGCAGCACGTCCAGCATCAGGTCGGAGGAATAGCCCCGCTTCCGAGCCTCACGGATGGACAGGGCAAGTCCGATGACGATGGCGGCAACGATCAGGACGCCGTACCAGGTGACGGGTCCCAGTGCAAATCGGTCAAACATGGGTCGGCTAAGCATGAACAGTTCTCCTTTTCAGGCAGGTATTTATTGAAGCGCAAACCGGGGGAAGTATATGCTTTTTACATCAGCCCTGTCAAGAAATCCGGAGGGACTCTCCCGCTCCCGTGAAGGGGAAATTCAAGGCAGACTTGCTTCATTACAAAAGGAATGTTATAATTCCTGCGGCTCATGAATCCCGTTTCAGGAGGTACTTTATGTCTACGCTGCATATCGTGGATCATCCCCTGATCCAGCATAAGCTTACCCTGATGAGAAAAACTTCCACCAGCACCAAGGACTTCCGGGAGCTTCTCGATGAAATCGGCATGCTGATGGCTTATGAAGTGACCCGTGACCTGCCGCTTCAGAAAATCAATGTGGAAACCCCGGTCTGCAGGGCAGAATGCAACATCCTGGCCGGAAAGAAACTGGCCGTGGTGCCGATTCTGCGCGCAGGCCTGGGCATGGTGTCCGGCATCCTCAGACTGATTCCCTCCGCACGCGTGGGACACATCGGGCTTTACCGCGATCCGGAAACCTTCAAGCCCGTGGAATACTACTGCAAGCTTCCTGATGACATTTCTCAGCGCGAGGTGCTGTTGGTGGATCCCATGCTGGCCACCGGCGGTTCCGCCAGCGCGGCGCTCCGCTTCCTTAAGCAGCGCGGCTGCAGGGTGATCAAGCTGGTCTGCCTGATCGCCGCACCGGAAGGCGTTGAGGTCATTCAGCAGGATCATCCGGATGTGGACCTGTTCATCGCCTCCCTGGATGAGCGCCTCAATGAATACGGTTATATTGTTCCCGGGCTCGGCGATGCCGGAGACCGGATTTTCGGGACCCTGTAAAACCGGGGACAAATGCGCACCGTTTGGTGCGCATTTTCAAATCGATGGGAAAGGTGTTTGAGGAATGGACAAGATCGCGATTCTGATCCCGTGCTACAATGAGGAAAAAACCATCGGCAAGGTGGTTGCGGATTTTTCCAGAGTGCTGCCGGAGGCGGTCATCTACGTCTATGACAACAATTCATCGGACCGGACCGCACAGATCGCCGCAGCCGGCGGGGCAGTGGTCCGCCATGAATACGCCCAGGGCAAAGGCCATGTGATCCGCCGCATGTTCCGTGAGATCGATGCCCAGGCCTACGTCATGGTGGACGGGGATGACACCTATCCCGCCGAATCCGCATATGAAATGGTCCGCCAGGTCCTTGAGGGAAAGGCGGACATGGTGGTGGGGGACCGGCTCTCCAGTACCTATTTTGAGGAAAACAAGCGCCCTTTCCACAACTTTGGAAATTCCCTGGTCCGCTTTACCATCAATCAGCTGTTCAAAAGCGATATCAGGGACGTCATGACCGGCTACAGGGCCTTCAGCACCCTGTTTGTCAAAACCTATCCTGTCCTGGCAGGGGGCTTTGAGATCGAAACGGACATGACGGTACACGCCATCTACCGCCGGCTTCTGGTCACCAACCACGTGATCACCTACCGTGACCGCCCCGAAGGCAGCATCAGCAAGCTGAACACGGGCCGGGACGGCCTGAGGGTGATCTTCACCATTGCCCGGCTGTTCAAGAACTACAAGCCCATGGCGTTTTTCGGAATCATCTCCCTGATCCTTCTGGTCATCAGTTCCCTGTTCATCGCGCCGGTTCTGACTGAATTCTGGCGCACGGGACTGGTGCCCCGTTTCCCGACCCTGATCTCCTGCCTGTTTGTCGACGTGGCCGCCCTGCAGCTGTTTGTGGCCGGCCTGATCCTGTCCACCATTCAGCAGAAGGACCAGCGGGAGTTTGAAGAAATCCTTGTCCGGACGTGGCACACGTACCGGGAACCTGCCCGGGAGCCGGAGGAGAGGTAAAGCATGGAAAAGACAGCCCTCATGATTGACGATCTGCTGGATCTTGTGGAAAAGCCGGCCCGGTACATGGGCGGGGAAATGAATGCCGTGATCAAGGACCCCGCCGGCGTGGACTTCCGCTACGTCTTCGCTTTTCCTGACACCTACGAGGTGGGCATGTCCCACCTGGGCATGCGCATCCTCTATGATCTCATCAACCGGATGGACGGGGTGTGCTGCGAACGGGTGTTCTCCCCGTGGACGGACATGGCGGACCTGCTGAGAAGCCGGGGCGTCCCTCTTTTTTCTCTGGAAACCCGCACGCCGGTGGGGGATTTCGACATGCTGGGCATCACGCTGCAGTATGAGATGAGCTATTCCAACATTCTGGAACTGCTGGACCTGTCCGGCATCCCCCTGCATGCGCAGGAGCGCACCTGGGCGGACCCTGTCGTGGTGGCCGGCGGTCCCTGCGCCTTCAACCCGGAGCCGCTGCACTGCTTTATCGATGCCTTCTCCATCGGCGACGGGGAGGAGAATACCCCGGAGATCATCCGCGTGGTGCGGGAAAGCAAGCGGGAGGGCATTTCCCGGGAGGAGTGCCTGCGCCGTCTTGCCCGCCTGCACGGCGTCTATGTTCCCTCGCTCTATGAGGCCCGCTACCACGAAGACGGCACCCTGGCCTCCTTTGAGCCCCGCTTCCCGGACGTTCCCCGGCGCGTGGTCAAGAATCTGGTGCTGGACCTTGACCGCGCGGTTTATCCCGAAAGCCTCATCGTACCCTTCACCGAGATCGTCCATGACCGGGTCAACGTGGAGGTGCTGCGGGGCTGCACACGGGGCTGCCGGTTCTGCCAGGCTGGCATGCTCTACCGGCCGGTGCGCGAACGCAGCATGGCGCGCATCCTCGAGCTGACGGAAAAGCTGCTTGATTCCACGGGCTACGAGGAGGTCACCCTGTCCTCCCTGTCCACCGGAGATTACAGCTGCCTGCCCCAGCTGGCCCATGAGCTCATGGAGCGCTATTCTCAGCGGCGCGTCTCGCTGTCCCTGCCGTCCCTGCGGCTGGA
>OMRS01000287.1 GCA_900313545.1 uncultured Eubacteriales bacterium
AAGCCAGTCCCCACAGCAAGGCCTCAAGAGGTATTGCCAATGTGTCCAGCTTTCCATGCGTGACCAGGAGGAATGTACCTCCCACGGCCATAGCCACACAGACAAGTTCGATATACCGGGGCAGCTTGCGGGTGACCATCGTGGTATAGCCAATGATAATCACCGGCATGAGATATTGCAGGATCGTGGCCGCAGCCGCATTTCCATATCTGATGGAAGCAAAATAGGTGTACTGCACGGCCAGCATCCCGAAGATTGCGAACAGAAACACATCACGAGCATCTTTCCTGTCTTTCCAGACAAGCATGAGCCTTACGAAAGGATTTCGCGTATTGCAGCTACATCTATTGACAATGTGATTCGCATCGCCCAAATGAACAATCTGGCCTACAATTGAGAGCCTGCATGCCTCAATCCGTTTTTTCACCGCCGCTTTTCCACATGGTTGGAAAGGCGGCTATTTCATTGGCTCTATCCCCATAAAAAACGCCGTACCTTCCTTTTGACCGGAAGGTACGGCGTTCTTTCAGATAATCTGATATTTTTAATTTACACCTTGAGAATGCCCGCTGCGAAGCCGAGGATACCGATGGCGAAGAGGCCGAAGATGATCCAGATGGCGTTGACCTTTCTCTTCATGAGAGCCATGCAGGCGAAGGTCATCAGGAGCGGTACGAGACCGGGCATGAGCTGGTCGAGAATGCTCTGGACCGTCGTGACCACGACTTCCCCTTTGGCGTTGGTGATTTCCGATACCACCACAGGGATGTTGACCGAGGTCCACTTGTTGACCAGTGCGCCCATGACGAAGAGGCCGAGGATGGACGCGCCCTCCGTGAGCTTCTGGAGCTTGTTGCCGGCAACGTCCTGAACAACGTCCGTGCCCTTCGTATAGCCGTAGCTGATGCCGTACCAACGGATGAGCAGACGGATGAGGTTGAATGCCACGAAGAATACGATCGGGCCGAGGATGCTGCCGCTGATGGCGAAGGATGCGCCAAGAGCTGCCGTGATCGGACGGAGCGTACCCCAGAAAATCGGGTCACCGACACCGGCCAGGGGGCCCATCATACCGACCTTGATACCATTGATAACGCCGTCGGGGATGTCCGCGCCGTTTGCCCTCTTCTCCTCCATGGCGGCCGTGATGCCGATGATCGGAGCCGTGACGAAAGGCTGGGTGTTGTAGAATTCCAGATGGCGCTTGATGGCCTTCTTGAGCTCCTCGCCCTCATAGAGACGCTTGAGGATCGGAACCATGCCGAAGCAGTATCCAAGTGCCTGCATACGCTCCATGTTCCACGAGCCCTGCAGGAAGTTCGAGCGAACAAACGCCCAGAAAAAATCACCAGATGTCAATTTCTTTTCCATTTGCTATTCCTCCTGTTCCCGCTATCAGTCAAGCTCATCATCAAGATCGTCATCCGACCCGCCGCCACTGGGGGCTGCTGCCGGAGCTGCTGCAACCGCCGCATACTTCGGGTTGAGCTGCACATAGACCACTGCGCAGACGAGACCGATGACACCGAGAGCAACGAGGTTGAAATTCGTGAAAGCTGCAACGACGAAACCGAGGAAGAAGAAGGGCATGAGGTAGTTCGCGCCCATCATGTTGATGACCATTGCATAACCTACGACAACGATGAAGCCGCCAGCTACCTGCAAGCCGCCCGTGATGACCGGGGGGATCGCATCGAGCATCGCCTGGACAGCGCCCGTGCCGATGTACATAGCAACGAGAGTCGAAGGAACGGCGACGCGCAGGGCCTGGATGCCGAGAGCGCCGAGGTGGCAGATATCAATGCCGCGAAGGTTGCCCTCCTCAGCATAGCCGTCCGCCTTGTGCTGGAACACAACCGTAAGGGTACGGCAGAGAATCGTGAGAACCTGGCCGGCAGCGGCAAGGGGCATCGCGATGGCGATACCTGCGCCGATGCTCTGATGGCCGGCGATAACGAGAATCGTGGAAATAACCGATGCCAGTGCCGCATCCGGCGCCATAGCGGCACCGATGTTCATCCAGCCAAGGGCAATCATTTCAAGAGTACCACCGATGATGATGCCGGTGGTCATGTCACCAAGAATAAGACCGGTAAGTGTGCAGGCAATGAGCGGACGATGCATCTGGAATTCATCCAGAACGCTGCCCATACCGGCAACTGCCGATACGACAAAAATCGCAATAATTTGGATACTGCTAAGTTCCATAATGTTTCCCTCCAATTTTTGTTCCCAATAGGTTTCCCAATGTTTCCCATGGGGGAGTTGTCATACAGCCTCCCCCCAAGCAGGTGCAACAACGGCTGAAGCCAGTTCCTTATTTCAGCACGTCCATCAGCATGACTTTCTTGTCCGTGTCAACCTTGCGGATCTCCAGCTCAATCCCCTTGTCGTTGAGCTTCTTGAATGCTTCGATATCCTTGTCGTCCACGGAAACAGCCCCGGTGATCTGATGCTTCCCCTCCTTGAAGCTCATGCCACCGATGTTGACGCTGGTAATGGGCACGCCATGCTCCACCAGATAGAGAACACTGGTCGGATTCGTGAACAGGAGCAGGCACTTGTCATCCGCATACTTCGGATTCTCATAGACGCGGATTGCCTTATCAAGGTCAACCACATGGGACTGGATGCCGGCAGGTGCAACCTGCTTGAGGAGCGTGGAGCGGATCTTGTCCTTTGCAACATCGTCATCGCAGACAATGATGCGCTGGCATCCGGTCACCTTCGACCATACGGTTGCCACCTGACCATGAATCAAACGGTCATCAATACGAGCCAATACGATCTTCATTACAACTCCTCCTCATCCTCATCAGCTACTGCACTTGCATGGAACGTCTGCGCACCGTTCTTGCCGGCCTCGACTGCCTTGGACATGACATCCTTGATATCGGAACCGTCATCTGCCATCTGGGCGCTGATCATCTCGATGAGCATCGGCATACTGACGCCGGTGACAATGCCATAGGCCTCATTGCTGATGACGAGACGGCAGGCTGCATTGTACGGGCTGCCGCCGAACAGGTCATTGAGGAAGAGCACGCTGCCATCGCAGCCGCCATCCTTGAGTTCCTGGATGGCTGCCTCATACTTCTTGACCACATCATCCGGACCTTCTCCCGGAATCAATGTCACCGCCTTCACGTTCTTCTGCTCGCCGCAGATCATCTCACAGGACTTCACAAGTTCCTCCGAAAACCTTCCATGGGTTCCCACGATGATACCGAACATTGGATATTCCCCCTTTTCTATTATTCCAACAAATTTTGTCTTGCACCCAATTAATATGCAAGCAGCGTGCCAACTTTGTGTATCAAAAAAGAAAACCCTTGCAAGGCTTGCCCTGCAAGGGTTTTCTTCTTTTTCTCAGGAAAAATAATACACTTGATACAGAAACGATACACTGGATACGCTTTTTCAATACTTACAAAAGCATTTCACCCAAAACAGTATCCGTTACGTTTCCGGTTTCTCCCCCGGAATATCCATGATGGCCTCCGGGCCGCGATGTCCCGTGCGGATACGGACAGCATCCGAAAGCTCGAACACGAAGATCTTGCCGTCCCCCATCTTCCCGGTGCGGAGAACCTTCTGCGCCGTCTCCAGAACCTTCTCCACGGGAATCTCGCATACAACGGTCTCCAGCTTGATTTTCGGCACCAGATTGACATCATAGGCGCGTCCGCGATAGACCTCCTTGTGCCCTTTCTGCAGGCCGCAGCCATAGACCTGGCTGACAGTCATCCCCAGCACGCCGATGGAATTCAATGCTTCCTTGAGTTCCTCCAGCTTGCTCGGCCGCGTGACAATCTCTAT
>OMRS01000093.1 GCA_900313545.1 uncultured Eubacteriales bacterium
AGGGCATACTTGTGCTTGAGATAATTGGAAATGGCCATGTCGATGGAATGCCCGGCGATGGGAACGGACTTGCGCAGCACCATGCCGCCCAGGGCGACCAGGGCGATTTCGCAGGTGCCCCCTCCGATGGAGAGGATCATGCTTCCCTGAGCTTCATAGACGGGAAGGCCTGTTCCCAGAGCCGCCGCGAAGGCCTGCTCCACGGGAAAGATGTTTCGGACATTGTTTTTCTCAAGGGTGGAGATCATGGTCCTGCGTTCCGGTTCGGTGGCCCCCGTGGGCATGGTCATCACCCCCCGCGGACGTGCCAGTGCGGGTTTGCCGATGGCCTTGTTGACGAAATAGTTGACCATGACCGAGGCACCTTCACTGTCCGTGATGATGCCCCGGCTGATGGGAAAGGAGATCTTGTATTTGTCGCTGGACCTTCCGATGATTTCCATGGCACTGTCCCCCACGGCCACGATGGAATTCTTCCGGTCCGTGCGCGTGATGACAATAGAGGCTTCATTGACCACGATTCCCCTGCCGCGCACATAGATGCGGGTGTTGCAGGTTCCCATGTCGATGGCGAAGTCCGGAGCGGTCAGATGAATGGGGAATGCGGACATAGTTCCACCCTTTCTGATGAGTTGTCAATGTCACACAGCATCTGCCACACCAGGGTCATGGGAAGTCCGATGACATTGCTGGGGGATCCTTCGATCCGGTCGATGAACATCCCTGCCATGCCCTGAATGGCATAGGCGCCGGCCTTGTCATAGGGCTCCGGGGTGGCGATGTATGCCTCGATGCGCTGCGGGGTCAGCGCAACAAAATGTACGCGGGTGCACTCCGTCCGGCACAGGGCCGTCTCCCGCTGAGGGTCAATGAGGCACAGGCCCGTGTGGACCTCGTGCCAGCGGCCGGACAGCAGACGGAGCATGTCCCGGGCCTCCTCCGGGCTGTGGGGCTTGCCCAGGGAGCGGTCGCAGAAGACCAGCGTGTCCGCGCCCAGAACAAGGACAGACTCTCCCCTGTGGCGTGCGGCCACCGCTGCCGCCTTGTTGCGGCAAAGCGCCAGAACGGTCTCCCGGGGGCCTCCTGAAAAGGTTTCCTCCGTCCCGGAATCCTCCACCTCAAAGGACAGCCCCATGCGTTCCAGCAGCTCCCGCCTGCGGGGGGAGGCAGAGGCCAGAATCAGATGTCTTTGCAGCATGTCCATGGTCATCTGTCCGCTTCCCGGAAGACCACGGTGCCGTTGTCAAAATGGTCGATCCGGGCCAGGGAGCAGACCCGGATCCCCTCCTTCTCCAGGAGTGCGCGGCCGCTTTGGAAGCTCTTTTCAATGACGATGCCGATGCCCGCCACTTCCATCTGGGCCTGTTTCAGCAGCTTCATCACGCCAAAGGCCGCCTCTCCGCTGGCCAGAAAGTCGTCGATGACCAGGACCCGCCTGCCCTTCGGAAGGTACTCCTGTTTGACGGTGAGCATGTATTCCGTTCCCTTGGTGAAGGAACGCACGGGAACCTGGAGCGTGTTCCCTGTCAGGATCCGGGAGGTCTGCTTCTTCATGATGACTAGGGGAAGGCCCAGGGACAGGGCGGTAAAAGCCGCGGGGGCGATGCCGGAGCTCTCCACGGTGACCACCAGGTCCGGACGAAGGCCCTCAAAAGCCCCGGCAAAGGCCTTTCCGATCTCCTGCATCAGCTGCACATCCACCTGATGGTTGAGAAAACTGTCCACCAGCAGGATATCCTCCCCGATGACACTTCCATGCGTGCGGATCATCTCTTCCAGTTGTTTCATGCGTGTTCCTCCTTCTCTTCTTCAAGAATCCGTCGCATGGCGGCCAGGAGGATGTCCCCGGCCTGTGCGACGGCCTGCGGCCCGGAGCTCATGGGAATCCAGGTGATGTCCTGCGAATGCCGCAGCCAGGTGAGCTGGCGCTTGGCATATCTGCGGGTGTTGCGGCGGATCAGAAACAGGGCGTCCTCCGGGGACATGCGGCCGCGAAGGACCGCCTCCAGTTCCGGATAGCCGATGGCCTGGGAGGAGCCGCCGTCCTCCCGGTCAAAGGTCAGGCCGGTGGACAGAAGCCCCCGGACCTCCTCCTGCCAGCCGGCCTCCAGCATTTTTGCGGCGCGTTCATTGATGCGCGCATAGAGGGCCTCCCGCTCCATGTCAAGTGCGAAGACCCGGAAGCGGACGGGACCCTCCGCAAGCGCGGGCCTGCCCCGGTCCAGCTGCGTGCGGGTACTGCCGCAGACCCGGGCGATTTCCAGCGCCCGGATGACCCGGCGCACATCGTTTTCATGCAGCCGTGCGGCGCTGTCGGGGTCCACCTGCCGCAGCTGCTCCATGAGGGCGGCGCGTCCCCCCGGAGCTTCGGAGAGCGCCTGCAGCTCCCGCCGATATGCAGGGTCCGCCTCCTGCTGCCCCATATGAAGGTCATAGCGCAGGGCGTTTAAATACAGCCCGGTGCCGCCCACAAACAGCGGGATGCGCCCGGAGTCCAGGACCTCCCGGAGGGCCGCCATGGCCGCCTCCCGGTAGGCGCTGACCGTATAGACCGCCTCAGGGGGACACAGGTCCAGCAGGCGGTAGCGGTAGCGCTCCTGTTCCCTGGTCCCGGGCTTGGCGGTTCCGATATCCAGTCCCCGGTAGACCTGCATGGAATCCATGGCCATCAGGTCACAGGGCAGGCGGTCGGCCACATGTGCGGCCACCGCGCTTTTCCCGATCCCCGTTGGCCCTGTGAGGACAAAGGCCAGGGGACGCAAATCCTTATTCATTGATGCGTTTAAACCTTTTTTCCAGTTCTCTGCGGCGCAGAATGACCACCAGCGGCCGACCGTGGGGGCAGGTCGGAGGTGAATCCGTCTTCATCATTTCATCCAGCAGCACGGCGATTTCAGAGCGGGAGAGCCGGTCCCCCCCTTTGACCGCCATCTTGCAGGCCATCTGCAGGATGGCATCCCGGCGCTTCTGCCAGGTGGAGAGCAGCCGCAGTTCACCCAGATGATCCACCATTTCCAGGAAGGCTTTCCGGCTTTCCGGCTCCCCCAGCACATTGGGGACCTCCCGGATCTGGTAAGTGTCGTCGCCAAAGGGCTCAATGCCGTAACCCGCCTGACGGATGTCGGGCAGAAAGCGTTCGATGAGCGCCGCTTCCTGCGGCGTCACGTGGACAACCATGGGCACCAGGAGCACCTGTGAGGCCCGTCCCGTATCGATCTGCTTCATGAGCTTCTCATAGAGGATGCGCTCGTGGGCGGCGTGCTGGTCGATGAGCAGCAGCTGCTCCTGGTTTTCAAGAATGATGTAGGTGTCAAAGGCCACGCCCACCATGCGGTAGCCGCGAAGATCATCCTCCGGCGCGCCTTCTTTCTCATGAGCGTGCAGGTCCATGTGCATCTGCTGTGCCTGCTGCGGTGCGGGAGATCCGGAAAAGACGCTGACGAGCATCCGGTTGAAGGCCTGCCGTTTTTCCAGGGCGCCGTCCTCCTCCGGCTGAGCTTCCCCGGCCTCCGGTGAACTGCGCATGTATTTGTGCGGTTCCTCCTCAGACGATGATTCCTGCGGAAGGGGTTCCGTGGAGAGGCTGGAAACAGACTCGGGGTTTGGAACCGATGCGCCGTCCGGAGAAAACCCCGGGTCGGACGGGGCTTTTTGAGCAGATACCTGGGAGGGAGCGGCAGCGCCATCCGGCGGGGAATCTGCTGGCAATTCAGATTCAGACCTTGGGTCGGGAGAAGGCGGATTGCCTGAAACCGACCCCTGCCCGGCTGCAAAGGGCGCGGGACCGGCCTGCGGAGCCCCGCCTGTGCGGGCCGGAGTCGGGTCCGGGATCGGGCGGGCGCCCAGATCCGGAATGCGCACGGGAACGCCCTGAGTGGGGATGATCTGGACGCTGGCCCGGACCACAGGGGGCTCGTCCGCATTCTCCTCGCCATACAGGGAGGGGGCGCCCTTCAGGCGTGAATTGGAGAAGGAAGCCGCCACCGCATCCCGGATCTTTTCAAAGACCAGGCGCTCGTCGCTGAAGCGGACCTCCAGCTTGTTGGGGTGCACGTTCACGTCCACCAGGGACCCGGGCATCCGAAGATTCAGCACGCAGACGGGATAGTGGCCGATGGTCACCCGTTCCCGGCACCCCTCTTCCAGCGCCTGGGACAGGAGCGGACTGCGGATGCTCCGGCCGTTGATGAAAAAGTGCTGGCGGGACCGGTTGGAGCGGGCCTCACTGCCTACGCCTACCAGACCGTCCACGCTGATGCTGCCTTCGGCATGCACGGGGATCATCTGCTCAGCGCTTTCCCTTCCGTACAGGCAGAACACCGCATTGCGCAGGTCCCCGCTGCCGGAACTTGAATAGACCTGCTTTCCGCCTGAAATCAGCCGGAAGGAGATGTCCGGATGGGAAAGGATCATCTTTCCCATCACGTCGCTGACCTTGGCGGCCTCCGTGACTGGCTTTTTGAGAAAGCGCAGGCGGACCGGAGTGTTGAAGAACAGGTCCCGGACCACGATGGTGGTTCCCCGGGGCGCGGCAGTCTCCTCAATGCGTCCGAGCACGCCGCCCTCATTGATGACCCGGACCCCGGTCTGCTCCCCTGCATGGTGGGTGGTGAGCGTCACCCGGGAGACCGCGGCCACCGAGGCCAGTGCCTCTCCCCGGAAGCCCAGGGTATGCAGATCGTACAGGTCCTCAAGGCTGGAGATCTTGCTGGTGGCATGGCGCTCAAAGGCCATGCGGATATCCTGGCTGCGGATGCCACGGCCGTTGTCCGACACGCGGAAGTACGGGATGCCGCCGTCACGGATTTCCACCGTGACGCTGGTGGCGCCGGCATCCAGGCTGTTTTCCACCATCTCCTTGATGGCCGACGCGGGGTTCTCCACCACCTCGCCTGCCGCGATCTTGCTGATCAGGTCGCTGCTCAGCCGCATAATCGGCGCGTCTGCGCCCATGGGTATCGCCTCCCGTTCAGGACAGTCTGGCTTTCTCACGCAGGGTAAAAAGGGTGTTCATCGCTTCGATGGGAGTCATGGACATGACATCCAGCTTGCGGATTTCCTCCACCAGGTCCATGGCCGGCGCCTCAAAGAGGTTTACCTGCTTGGGCTTGCGGGAGGTGCCGCCGTCCAGGATGTTCTGCCCGATGTTTCCGCCGCTGTGGGAGGCGGATGCCTCCACCCGGGCGAGAATTTCATTGGCGCGCATGACCACCTGCCGGGGCAGTCCCGCCAGATGGGCCACGTGGATGCCGAAGCTCTTGTCGGTCCCGCCCCGCTCGATGCGGCGCAGGAAGACGATGCTCTCCCCGGCCTCCTTGACGCTGATGCGGTAGTTGACAACGCCCTCCAGGTTCCCCTCGAGCTCGCTGAGTTCATGGTAATGGGTGGCAAAGAGGGTTTTGCACCCGATCTTGTCCTTGTTCACCATGTATTCCACCACCGCCCAGGCGATGGAAAGGCCGTCAAAAGTGCTGGTGCCCCGTCCGATTTCGTCCAGGATCACCAGGGAATGCCGGGTCGCATTGCGCAGAATATGGGCCATTTCATTCATTTCCACCATGAAGGTGGACTGACCCATGGACAGATCGTCGGAGGCGCCGATGCGCGTGAAGATCCGGTCGCAGATGGAAACGCTTGCGGCCTCGGCAGGCACAAAGCTGCCCATGTGCGCCATGAGCACGATCAGGGCCACCTGGCGCATGTAGGTGCTCTTGCCGGCCATGTTGGGGCCGGTGATGATCAGCATCCGGTTGGCGTCCTCGTCCATGAGGGTGTCATTGGCCACGAACATGTCATCGCCGGAGAGATTCTTTTCCACCACGGGGTGGCGTCCGCCGGTGATGTGCAGCTCCCCGTCCTGGGTGATGGCAGGACGGACATAGCCGTTGCGCAGGGCCGCCACGGCCAGGGAGCACAGGGCGTCCAGCTCCTTGAGGGCCACGGCCACCCGCTGAATGCGGCTGATGTTCTCGGTGAGGAAGGCGCGGATGTCCATGAACAGGGCATATTCCATGCGCTGGGCCTTTTCCTGGGCGCCGAGCACCTTTTCCTCGATCTCGTGCAGTTCGGGCGTGGTGTAGCGCTCACAGTTGGCCAGGGTTTGCCGGCGCGTGTAGCGCACAGGGACCTGTCCCAGGTTGGACTTGGTGACCTCAATGTAGTATCCGAACACCCGGTTGTACTGGATGCGCAGGTTTTTGATGCCGGTCTCCTCCCGTTCCCGTGCCTCCAGCTGGGAGATCCACTGCTTTCCCTCCACGGAGGCACGGCGCAGCTCATCCAGTTCCGGCGTGTAGCCGCCGCGGATGTAGTGCCCCTCGCTGATCAGTGCGGGGGCTTCCGGGTCGATGGCCCGGGACAGGAGATCCGTGATGTCCTCAAGGGGCGTCAGCCGCTGCGCAAGATCTCCAAGCAGCGCTGCCTCCCCTGCCCGACCCACAGCGTCCCGGATCTGCGGGATGCGCTGCAGCGAGGTCAACAGGGCCAGGCAGTCCCTGGGGTTGATGGTGCGGTAGGCGATGCGGCTCAGAAGCCGTTCCACGTCGTAGACCTCCCGCAGCTGGGTTCGGATTTCGTCCGTGGCCATCTCCGCGCGGGACAGGGCGCCCACCGCGTCAAGGCGCTGCTCGATCTCCTCCCGGACAGCCAGGGGCTGTTCAATGTAGCTGCGGAGCATGCGCCCGCCCATGGAGGTGCAGGTATAGTCCAGAATCCCCAGCAGGGAGCAGTTTTTCTGCCGCGTGCGCAGGGACTCCGTGAGCTCCAGGTTCCGCCGGGCGGTGTGGTCCAGGGCCATGTAGCGGCTGTCATAATAGCGCGTCAGGGCGGTGATGTGCTCCAGGGCGTTTTTCTGGGTGTCCTGCAGGTACTGCAGCAGGGCGCCGGCGCTGCGGATTCCCAGCTTCAGGTCCTCCACCCCGAAGGGGGCAAGGGAGGTTTCCTTAAAGTGGGTCAGCAGCAGACCCCGGGCCTTTGCCAGCTGGAAGGAAGTCCCGGATTCCACGCTCAGGGTGACCCCGGGAACTTCACAGGGCAGGGGCGCATTGCTCAGGACCTCCCGGGGCGCGATGCGCAGGATTTCGTCGGCAAGCCGGCGCTCCGCATGGTCGATTTCGTAAACGTTGAATTCGCCGGTGGAGACATCCGCGTAGGCGATGCCGGCCCGGCGCCCCTCCAGGCACAGGCACAGCAGATAGGAATTGCGGCGGTCCTCCAGCATGCCGGGATCGATGACGGTGCCGGGAGTGACGATGCGCACCACTTCCCGCTTCACCAGGCCCTTGGCGGTGGCGGGGTCCTCCATCTGCTCGCAGATGGCGACCTTGTATCCCTTTTCGATCAGCTGGTTGATATAGGTGTCCGCGCTGTGGAAGGGGACGCCGCACATGGGCGCGCGCTCCTCCAGACCGCAGGACTTTCCGGTCAGGGTCAGTTCCAGCTCCCGGGAGACCAGTTTGGCGTCCTCAAAAAACATCTCATAGAAGTCGCCGAGACGGAAAAACAGGATCGTATCGGGGTAGTGTGACTTGGTGTCCAGATACTGCTGCATCATGGGGGTGACAGTTGCCATATCCTTCTCCGTTCCTCTCAGCCTCTGCAACCGCTGCACCCGCCGCAGTTTCCGCTGCAGCGGGTATCCTGTGCGACTTCCCCGGTCACGGTGAACTGCAGGACATTGTTCACCTGGTCCATGAGACGGGAAAAGGCGCTGCGGGTGTCCATCATATCAAGGACGCTGGGCAGCTGGGAGAGGGTCTGCTGCAGCTCCTCCCTCCGCTCCCCGAGAAGCCGGGCTTCCTCCTCCTGGCCTTCCCGGAGCAGCCGGGGAACCTCCTCGCGGCAGCGCTGGAGTTCTGCGCTCAGGGCCGCATAGGAGGCATCCGCCTCCAGACGGGCCTGGGCGAGCTGCATTCGGGTGAACTCCTCTGACGCCACGATGGCGCTGCCCAGCTGTCGGGCCTTGTCCAGTACTTCTGCGGTCATACCAATTCTCCTCTCAGGGTCGTTTCCCGGGTCTGCGTGATGCGCACCGGCACAATGCTTCCGATGAGGTCCGCATCCGCGTCAAAATTCACGGAGATGTTATATTCATTCTTGCCGGTCATCTGCCGGCTGTCCCGCCTGGACGGGCCATCCACCAGCACCTGGTGCACCTGTCCCACGTACCGGGCGAAATTCCCGGCGGTGATCTCCTTCTGCAGGGCGATGAGCTCCTGGATCCTCCGGCTGCTGACCTCGGGGGGGATCTGTCCGCTCATCTGCGCGGCGCGGGTCCCCGTCCGCGGTGAATAGATGAAGGTGAAGGCACTGTCATACCTCACCTGCCGGACGGTGTCGCACAGCAGCGCAAAGTCCTCCTCCGTCTCTCCCGGATAGCCCACGATCAGGTCCGTGGTCAGGCTGATGTCGGGAATCGCCGCGCGGAGCCGGGACACCCGCTCCAGATAGGATTCCCGGGTGTAACGGCGGTTCATGGACTCCAGGATGCGGTTGCTGCCGTGCTGCAGGGGCAGGTGGAGCGCCGGGCAGATGTGCCTGGCGCCCGCCATGACGGCGATAAGCTCATCCGAGAGGTCCTTGGGATGGGAGGTCATGAAGCGGATACGGGGCACGCCCAGCTGATCCAGCTTCGAAAGGAGGCCGGCAAAGCGGAGCTCCTCCTCCCGGTCCAGACCGTAGGAATTCACATTCTGGCCCAGCAGCGTGATCTCCTGAACCCCCTCATCAAGAAGCTGACGGGCTTCCTCCAGGATGTTTTCGGAGCGGCGGGAGCGCTCACGGCCCCGCACATAGGGCACGATGCAGTAGGAGCAGAAGTTGTTGCAGCCATACATGATATTGATGTAAGCCGAGTAGGGGCTGGACCTCACCACGGGCAGTCCCTCCGGGATGCAGCCCGCGTCATCGCCGAGAACCTCCACCGTCTGCCGTCCGCTTTGAAGGCGGGTCTCAAGCAGCAGGGGCAGCCTGTACAGGTTGTGGGTGCCGAAGGCCAGATCCACGAAGGGATACTGACGGAGGATGCGCTCCCCCATGCCCGGCTCCTGCATCATACAGCCGCATACGGCCACCAGCATGCCGGGGCGCTCCTTCTTGACGGTGTTGAGCCATGTCACGTTGCCCAGCGCGCGGCGCTCGGCATTGTCCCGGACACAGCAGGTGTTGAAGATCACCAGATCCGCCTCTTCCCGCTGCGCAGCCTCGGTGATGCCCATTTCGCGGAGCATGCCGGTCAGCGTCTCGCTGTCCCGGACATTCATCTGGCAGCCATAGGTCACGATGCAAAAGGTCCGGGGCCGTCCGGGAAGGTCCCGGACCCGGGCCATGCACTCCCGCTGGAAGGCCAGTTCCTCCTGAGGGATTTCCTGTGCTTTTGCTCTCATGTTTCTCTGAAAAGTTTCCTTTCTGTGTCAGTTATTTGGGGGCGCCGGCCAGACCGGCGGCCAGGCGGCCTCAAGGCTTCCTGTCACGCGGGGCGGGCCCTCCTGCACGCGGGCCCTCACCCGGAGAGTTCCGGGGGCGCTGAGGCGTCCGAGGGCCAGGAGCACATCCCTGGAGCAGAGAACGCCGGCTTCCCTCTGGCCGCTCTTTTCCTTTCTCCGGAGCTCCCTCCAGAGAGCGGCCGCGTGGGTCCGCGCGGTGCGGCGCCGCCGCGGCGCTTCCCGTTCCAGAAATGCTTCCGACAGCTCACCTTCGGCGCGCGTTCGGGTCATCTCCAGGATGCCCAGGCGGGTGATGTCCTCCACCGTGACCCCCGCAGGGTCCAGGAGGGCCTGTGCCCGAACCCGGGAGAGCAGCGTCTGCCGGTCTCCGGGAGAATCCATGTCGATCAGGTCCACGAGGATCATGCCGCCCAGGTTGCAAAGGCGTGCAAGGGAAAGGACCCTCTCGGCCGCCTCCAGGTTGATCAAAAGAATCCGGGAGGGGTCCTGCCGCGTTCCCGTGCAGTGTCCGCTGTTCACGTCCACAAGGGTGCCCGCCTCGCAGCGGTCCAGCACCAGGTACGCGCCGCAGGGAAGCCAGCTCACGCGCTCCAGGGCGTGCTCCAGCGCTGTCTCGAGGCCGTAGGCGTCAAACAGCAGGTCCTCCGGGACATGTTCCACGGTGCAGCCGGGATGCAGGAGACCGCAGGCGAGCATGCATTTCAGCTCCCCGGCCAGGTCCTCCTGGTTGGTGACAAGCGCGGTCTCCTCCCGGCGGCAGGTCTCCCTGACGTAGTCAAGCACCGGGCGTCCCCTGCCTTCCAGCCGGCAGGGACGCACCGCGTGCGCGGCTCTTTGGAGAAGCTGCGCAAGGCGCGAAGACAGCGTTTCCAGCTCCCCGAGCAGCTGTCCGGGGTCGGCGTCCTGTGCCGCGGTGCGCACGATGAGTCCGTCGGATGGAGGACAGGCGCCTTCAAGCAGGGACACAAGCTCCTGCCTCCTTGCGGCGGAGGTGATCTTCCTGGATATGGCAATCCCGGGCTTTCCGGCGCAGAGGACCAGCAGGTCCCCCGGAAGCTGCAGTCTCAGCCGCATCTGCCAGCCCTTTTCGGGACTGGCGGGCTTTTTTACCAGCTGCAGGGGCACCATGTCACCCTGGCGCACGCGCTCCCCCGCCTCCAGGGACACAAACACCTGCCGCCCGGTGCCGATGTCGGCAAAGGCGGCATTCAGGGACGGGACATTCCGGAGAATCCGTCCGGCATAGATGTCCCCCACGCTGTCCGCTTCCGCCTCGTCCCATGCCCTCAGTTCGGCGGGAACGCCCTCTTCCAGCAGCGCTGAACGGACAAATCCGCAGGAGACGTCCACAATTAGCTGCCTTTTCACGGCACGACCTCAAACAGGGGCACGAGTTGTCCGCCCTTTTCCGTCAGCAGCTCGCGCCTGAAGATGCGCACGCGCTCCGCCTGTACGCCGGAGAGTTCCAGAAGCGTGCGGCACAGCAGGTCCGGGCGCAGGGAGGCGCTTTCCGAAAAGGACACGACGGCCTGCAGGATGACCAGCCCGTCCTCCAGGCGCTCCACGGTGAGGGCGCGGACCAGGGGGCGGATGTTGACCCGCTCTTCCCGGCTCTTGCTCTTTTTGAGCGCCTCCACCACGTCACATCTGCAGAAATCGCCGACTGCCCGGGCGATCTGCGGGGCATCCGGTGACTCCAGGCGCAGTTCATAGCGGGCGGCCTTCATGAGCGAGGCCGCCTTGGGAAAGCTGTCCTCCACCAGGCGGATGCGCCGCACGGGCAGGGAGGGCGGCAGAACCTGCCGCAGGGCGCAAAGGGCTTCCTGCGCGTCAACGGGTGCGCTGAGGCGGACCTCCATGATCTCCGCATCTCCGGGGATGCCCGAGGAGAGGGCGGAGGCAAAGGACATCAGCATATGGGGATTGAACCCGTTGGAATAGGCCACGGGCAGGGCACTTCGGCGCAGGGCCCGCTGCATGGTCCGCTGCAGGTCCAGCAGTCCCAGATGGCGGACTGTCGCGGTCTTTTCAAATTCACACCACATTCTCATCGGTCGGCACACGCCCCTTCAAATCGTTTGAGGCCGCAGCCCTGGCAGCCCCTGCGGCAGTCCGGCGTTACCTGCGCAGCTTCGGCGCGCTGGTGCTCCCGCCAGAGATAGTCCTCCGTCACCCCCGCATCGATGAAGGACCAGGGAAACAGTTCTCCCCGCTCCCTGCGACGGCAGGCGTAGAATTCCGGGTCCAGACCGCATTCCCCAAAGGCTTCCATCCAGCTGTCAAATTTGAAGCAGTCCGACCAGCCGTCAAAGCGGCAGCCCTTGCGCCATGCGCGCTCCAGCACGTCTGCCAGGCGCCGGTCGCCCCGGGCAAAGCAGGCCTCCAGAAAGGACACTTCCGGGGTGTGCCAGTTGAACTCCACGCCTTTGATGCGCATGATCCGGCAGAGGTAGTCCTGTTTCTGGCGGAACTGCTCCAGGGTGTCCTGAGGCTCCCACTGGAAGGGGGTAAAGGGCTTGGGCACAAAGCAGGACGCGCTGCAGTTGACCCGCAGTCCCCGGGCACGCTGCGCCTTGGGCACCTCGAAGTACTTGCGCACGACCTTGGCGGCAAGCTGGGCGATTCCGTCCAGGTCCTCCCGGGTTTCCGTGGGCAGGCCGAACATGAAGTACAGTTTGATGCTGCTCCATCCGTTGAG
>OMRS01000326.1 GCA_900313545.1 uncultured Eubacteriales bacterium
CGGCGCGCGAAAAGGACCCCGGAGATATCCACGCAAGCATGCTGGTTGACGCCATCGCCGCCACCGGGCAAAACGTCCACTACACCCCCACTTTCGATGATGCAGAGGCGTACCTTCGGGCCAACTGGCAGCCCGGAGATTTGGTGATCACCATGTCCTGCGGAGATATCCACCTGCTGAACAACCAGATCCAGCAGCACGGAGATGTCTGGCCCCTGTAACAGCGTCCAAAGGCCGCAGGGCCTTCGGCCATGAGCAAACGGCCGACACACCCTTCCCCCACGGACCTGGACCTGACCGGATTTCTGTCATCTTCCCGTTCCGGTGATGCTGCGTGCAGGGGACTCTGCCGCCTTCGCCCGGTCGTCCTCTTCGCCCTTTTTCCGTTGACTGACCATTTTTCATCGTGAATGTGGTGCAAAACCTGTAATTTTTGCTTGCACCGCTCTTTCCTTTGTGTTAGAATCCGCAGTGCTGTACAAACGATTAATTCTGAGGAGGTGAAATCCTTTGCCAAATATTAAGTCTGCTATCAAGCGCGTGAGCGTTACCGAGCACAAGACCATCCGCAACAAGATGGTGAAGAGTGCCACAAAGACCGCCGTCAAGAAGTTTGATGCTGCTGTCAGCCAGAATGCTGCTACTGCCGCCATGCTGAGCGCTGCCTCTTCAGCTGTTGATAAAGCCGCTTCCAAGGGCGTGATCTCCAAGAATGCCGCGAACCGTCAGAAGGCCAGAATGGGCAGAGAGCTGTCCAAGGCAGAGTAATGTTGCCGCCTGCTGCGTTAACAAAAGGCAGAAGCCGAAAAACGAGCCTTCGTTTTTCGGCTTTTTCTTTTTTCCGGAATGCACCTTCCCTGCGCCGACAGAAAGGATGTCACATGATGCCTGCTTCCACTCGCCCCAGGTCCGGGATGTCCACCCGCAGGACCTATCTGGACCTGCTCAAGCTCCTGGCCATGTTCTACGTGCTGTTTCTGCACAGCGGAGAGGCCGGGGTGCTCTTTTATGCGGATGCCACAGGATCGCCTCTCTTTCCCTTTTACCTGGCTTTCGCGCTGCTTTCCCGCATTGCCATTCCCCTGTTTTACATGATCTCCGGTGCACTCCTTCTGGGCAGGGAGGAATCCCTCCGGTCCCTGTATGGCCGGCGCGTTCCCAAATATCTTCTTTGGCTCCTCCTTGGCTCCGTCTGCAACTATCTCTACACCTGTCTGCGCCTGAATCCCCAGCCGCTGTCCCTGGAACTGTTCCTGAAGATTCTTTACTCCAGCAACCATGCCATCTCCCTGTGGTTCGTGTATCAGTACCTTGCCTACCTCCTGATGCTCCCCCTGCTCAGGGCGATGGTCAGGGGCATGAAACTGCGCGACTACCTGCTCGTCTGTGGTTTTTTCGGGCTGTCCCGACTGCGCCCCGTGATGGAATACTTCCTGTTTGACAATCAGTTGCATCTGGAGGGCAACATCTACCTGTTCACCAACATCACCTACATCACCTTCCCTCTGTTCGGTTTCGGGCTCAGCCGGCTTCTGGAACAGGAGGAGCTTCGAAAAAAGGCCGCGCTGCCGATTACCCTCGCCGGAATTCTCGGACTGGCCGCCAACATGTGCCTGACAGTGCTTCGCTGCAGGAATGGGAACAACTGGCAGGACCAGTCCTATACCGATGTCCTCACCTACCTGATGTCCATCGCTGTTTTCTACTGGGCAGGACGTCTGGAGTTCAGCGTACCCTTTTCGCCCAGGGCCCGCCGGATTCTGGCCTCCGTTTCCGGAACCTCCCTCGGCTTTCTCATGCTGGAACAGATCTACCGCAAGGAAACCCGTCCCCTGTACCTGGCCCTGAAACCGTTCATTCGGACCCTTCCCGCCTGTCTTGTCTGGCTTTCCGTCGCCCTCGTCCTGGGTATTCTGGTCACCCTCGCCGCACAGAAGCTGTCCCGTCTTGTCCTGTCCCTCCTGCATTCTCCAAAAGAATGAGTTCTGACCTTGCCTGCAGGAGTACAACTGCACTGAGGTCCGGGCCAGCTCCTCATCGCGAGAACAATGCCCTGCACAGCCTTCAGGCACTGTTGTCAGATCATGAAAAGCGGATCAAAAGACCTTCAGAATATGCAGAAACGTGAAATGAATTCACTGAAAGGCAACTCCATATAGAGTCCCCTGATGATGATTCCCAGCCCGGAACCGGGAGCATCCCGATTCTCTGGCATCAGCTCCCGACTTCCCATTCGACCAGTTTTCTCGTTTTGGAATCAAATGCGACACCGATTTTATAGACCTTCCTCGTGTCGGCGACAAAAGGCAGTGCATAATCTTTTCTTTCAATCTGCTCCAATGCAGCTTTCGCCGGTTCATCCCGCTTGAATTCAAAAAGATAGACATAGTTTCTTGTCTCCACCTTGCAGTCGATACGGCCTGTATATGTATGCTGCTCACAGACGGTCATTTTCCCAAGCAGTTCAAAAACGAGATAGATCACTGCCTGAAAGTAGTGTTCAAACGGATCCGACGCAAGCGTATAGGTGATGCTTGCAAACAGGGCCGCGAGATAGTCCCGGATTCTGTTCAGTTCTCCGTTTTCGATGGCTTCGTCCAATGTAAAGATATCCAGGCCGTTTCCGGCAGTTGCATCTGGAACATATGTCGGCATCAGACTTTCGAGGAACCCGTATTTGACCTCTTCATTCGGAAAACACAGGGTATAACGTTGCCGCTTGTCATCATACTCCGCAATGGTCAGATACCCTGTCTGATACAGCAGCGGAATCGGATCCAGCAGATCGCCGGTAAAATCTTTCAGTACCGCCTCACTTGCATAAATTGTCCGGTCTGTAAACTTTCGGGGATCAAAATGGCATGCTTTCAATCTGTGCAGCAAAAAGGTCGGGGTCCCGGTTTCAAACCAGAAGGAGCCCAGCTCTCCTGCAAAAAAAGCACTGAGCAAACTATACGGATTGTACACTCCCTCCGCATTCGGATGAAATCGATATCCGTCATATCTCCTTTTCAGCCTTTCTAGGCATTCATCAGGCAAAATGCCCAGTTCCCCTGCCAGTTCCTCCGTTTCTCCGTGAAGAACTCTCCTCAGTTCTTCCTCTGTAATGCCACAAATTCCTGCGTATTTCTTGATTAGAGAGATGTCCGTCAACTGGTTCAGATCGCTGAAGATGCTGACCTTGTGGAATTTGGATACACCTGTGATGAAAATAAACTGAATCTCCTCATCAAGTCTTTTCAGCGTGCTGAAAAAGCCTTTAAACACTTCCTTGTTGTGCTGCTGAAGATCTGGCTTCTCCACCAGATCCAGCAGTGGCTTATCATATTCATCCACCAGGATGACACTTCGAAGCCCCGTTTTCTCCTTCGCTCTGATGAGCAGGTTCTGAAAGCGTTCACTCAGCGGTTTTCCCGCTGAGCCGTACTCCTTTTCCCAGAGACTGAGATGATTGTTCAGTGCTTCCTCAAGTGCCCCCTTTTCCTGGTAATTGACGCCATTGAAATCAAAGTGAAACACCGGATATGCCCGCCATGTTGTCTCCAGCTTCTCTATCTCCAGTCCGGTAAACAGGTCCTTCTTTCCTTCCCAGTATGCTTTCAGGGTCGAAATCATCAGGCTCTTTCCAAATCGGCGAGGACGGCTGAGAAAATAAGGGACACCGCCATGGACGAGTTCATAGACATATCGTGTTTTATCAACATACAAATAGCCTTCTTCCCGGATCTTTTCAAAGCTCTGAATGCCAACCGGCAGTTTTCCCATTCTGGTTTTTCTCCTCCTTTACGAAATCTGTTTTTCCTGTAATCAGGAAACTCTGATCACGGGCAGTAATATATTTTTACAAATTCACAATTTCAACTCAGACAACTCGATATCGTACATTCGTGCACAGGGCATTGAAATCAGGAATACACCCAAACCTCCACATTTCCTCCAAAGATGCAGTTGAAACGGATGTAAGATCCAGTCATGCAAAGGAATGAGTTTCGGCAAATCCTACGGTCGTTCATTCAAAGAGATTCTTCGAAAAGATGATCCATGTCTTCTCAAAACAGGACACCCCTGCTGCACAGATGGATAAAGAGGCAAAACGCAAAGGGAACTTTCCTCTGGATGAACAATAAGGAAAAGATTCTATGGCTTCTGATTGGTATCCGTGTCTGAATTCTGAACCGCCCTCTCCCAATGACCAGGAGAGGGCGGCTCTCTGTAAATGCCAGGGTCCTGATGGAATCCGGCAGCTTCACCATTTTCACCGGACTCCGGGATTATTCAAATCGTCGTTCCAGTTCCTCATACTTGTCATGGGTGATCAGTGCATCCTGCTGGAGTCCTTCCAGATGAACCACATAGGTCCATCTTCCGTACGGGGTGATGCTCTCAATGGCATCCAGATTGATGATATAGGATTTATGACACCTGAAAAAGGTGTCCGGGTCCAGTCTTGCCTCCACTTCCCCCAGAGTCTCGCTGGTTTCAAACCTTCGTCCTCCGGTCGCATAGAGAACCGTCTGGCGGTTTTCCCTTTGAATCAGCAGGATTTCCTGCTGGCGGACAAAGCTGACCCCTTCCCGGTGACGCAGCATCAGCCGCCCGTCAGACTGCTTCTTTTTCTTCAGGCGTCTCTGATCCACACGCACTTCGGAAACCACCTGCCGGACCTGGCGAATCCGGTCGAGTGTCTGACGAACCCGTTCCAGTTTGAACGGCTTGACCATGTAGTCAAAGGCATAGACTTCAAACGCCTCTGCCATGTAGTCATCATGGGCCGTGGCAAAAATCAGGATGGTCCGCGGATCCGTATCCTGAATCGCCCGGGCACACTCAAGACCCGTCATTCCCGGCATCTCCACATCCAGAAAGCAGACATCCGGATGCTCCCGTGCAAAAACAGACAGGGTCTCCTCACCGGTTCCGGCTTCGCCGCAGACCTCGAATCCATCTTCCTTCTGCAGCAGTTTTCTCAGAATCATCCGCATGCCGGGGTCATCATCTGCGATCAGTACCCGAATCGTATTGTCCATGCTCACCTTCTCATTCCCCTGGGTTTTGCCAGTATCTCGGACCAGATGACCGCCCGGACCAGATCCTCTCCGAGGACCCCGTCCAGGGGCGTCCGCTCCTCCTCACTCTCCCCCAGCGCCTGAGCCAAAATCGGTGCCGGATGGCACGGATCCTCTCCCTCCATGGCTGCCTCCATCCTTTCCGGCGCAGTCTGGGCAAACTGGCTTCGGATCTCCCGCGGACGCATGAAATGGTCATGACAGGGGTCCTCGCCTTCGGCGGTTCCTTCCAGAAGATCGGCTTTGACCGCGCTTTTCACGGGAGGTTTTTTCCGGGCCATGTCCGCCTGTTTCCCGGTTGCCGCTGCGACCGGCCTGTTCGCCGTTTTTTTCATTTTTGCTTTTCTGACGCCGGAAACCACAGTGAACACCCAGACCAGGATGAAGACAGGAACCAGTTCGGCCAAATCAAACATGATCCTTCTCTTCCTTTCCCCGGCTTATTTCCCGGACTGCGGATGTCCTTTGCTTTCTCCCATCTGTGCAATGGCATCCCTCATGGAGGTGTCCGCAATGGTGTTCTGCATCTTGTAATAATCCAGCACGCCCAGTTTGCCGTCCCTCAGCGCAGCCGCCATGGCCCTGGGAACCTCGGCTTCCGCCTCAATCACCTTGGCCCGCTGCTCCTGCGCCGCGGCTTTCATCTCCTGCTCCCTGGCAACCGCCATGGCCCGGCGCTCCTCAGCCTTGGCCTGGGCGATCCGCCGGTCAGCCTCTGCCTGGTCCATCTGAAGCTGCGCACCGACATTGCGTCCCACATCCACATCCGCAATGTCAATGGAGAGGATTTCAAACGCGGTTCCCGCATCCAGTCCCTTGTTGAGTACCGTGCGGCTGATCAGGTCGGGATTTTCCAGCACCGCCTTGTGGGTCTCTGCGGAGCCCACGGTGGTGACGATGCCCTCGCCCACGCGGGCAACCACCGTCTCTTCTCCGGCGCCGCCCACCAGACGCTCGATGTTGGCCCGGACCGTCACCCTGGCCTTGGCCCGCAGCTCGATGCCGTCCTTGGCGATGGCCGCCACAATGGGGGTCTCGATGACCTTGGGATTGACGCTCATCTGAACCGCCTGCAGGACATCCCGTCCGGCCAGGTCAATGGCGCAGGCCTCCGGAAAATCCAGGGAGATGTTGGCACCCCGTGCCGTAATGAGGGCAGTGATCACGCGGTCCAGGTTGCCGCCTGCCAGATAGTGGGCCTCCATCTTGCCAATGTCCATGTGCAGACCGGCTTTCTCCGCTTTGATCAGCGGAGCCACGATCTTATGCGGGGAAACCCGGCGGATGCGCATGCCCGCCAGGGTAAAGATGGAGACATGTACTCCGCTGGCCAGAGCGGAGATCCAAAGCCCAAAGGGAATGAAATGAAAAAAGACCACGATAAGAATCAGAATGACCGCAAAAAAGATCCCATACTCAATCATCATGTTTCTCTTCCTCCTTGATCTGTGTTACCGTAACAAACCGTCCCCTGTCCGAGACCACCCGGACCCTGGCACCTGCCGGAATATACTCGGCATCCGCCGTCACATCCACCTTCATGTTCCCGAATACAGCCGTGCCCGAGGGGCGAAGCACCGTCAGTGCCTCCCCCTCCCTTCCCGCAAGCCCGCCGGATGCCTTCTGGGGAATTGACTCCTTCTCCCTGAGAAAAAGGGGAGACTGTGCCAGCATCCCGCTGGATGCATAGCGCAGAACCCACATCAGCACTGCAATCAGCGCGGCCACCAGGAGTATCAGAACAATCAGGGCTGCCGCACCTGCCGCCTTGTACAGCAGGCCTGTTCCCAGAACCAGCAGCAGTCCCCCTCCAATTCCCGGAAGTCCGAACCCCGGAACAAACATCTCGACGATGCACAGCGCGGCACCTGCCGCAAGACAAATCACCGACAACAGGACCGTCATATGAAACTCCTCCCTTCCGCAATCATCTTTGCAAGGCCCCTCAGGTCCTGCTCATACACCTCCGCCAGAGACGGATTGTAGATCAGGCTTGCCGGATGAAACAGCGCGTAAACCGGCACCCCGCAGTCCACAGGCTGCAGAATCGTCCCGTGAACGGTTCCCACCGTCACCGCGTAGCCCGCCAGGGCATGAAGCGGGGTATTGCCCAGCGTGGCTATGATCCCGGGGGCAATCAGACGAATCTCCTCCAGCAGAAAGGGCCGCATCATCTCCACCTCCTGCCGGGTGGGCGGACGATTGGACACTCTCCCGGACGGGCCGGTTTTTCTGGGCCTGTACTTGACGGTGTTGGTAATATACAGCTGCTCCCGGGCGATTCCACAGACCTCCAGGAAATGGTCCAGATTCCGGCCGGCCTTTCCCGCAAAGGGGCGCTTTTCGGCCACCTCCGTTGCCCCGGGCGCCTCCCCGATCAGCATCACCCTGGCATGGGCAGGGCCGGTGCCAAAGACCAGACCCTCCGTCTCCCCGGGAGCCTTCTCCCGGACCATCTGCCGGATCCGCTCATTCAGCTCGTTCAGTTCCAGAGGGCTCCCCCCTTTCCGGATATATCCCCAGTTCCTCCATTTTGCCCTTCAGCAGTTTCAGGTCCTGCCAGGACAGGCGCTTTTTGGATTCGTCATACAAAAGCGCCGCCGGATGATAGGTGGGCATGATCCAGATTCCCTTGCGCAGCCGCCAGAGTCCCCGATCCGAAGTGACCCGTGTGGAGGGGCCCAGAATCGTCCGGGCAGCTGTGCTGCCCATGCACAGGATGATTCTGGGGCGCACCAGTCTGAACTGCTCCCGGAGAAACCCTTTGCAGGCCTCACACTCCTGGGGGTCAGGCGTACGGTTTTCGGGCGGCCGGCACTTGACCGCATTGCAGATATACACATCCCTTCGGTCAAGGCCGATGGCGGCAAGCATGCGGTCAAGCAGCTGTCCTGCAGCGCCGACGAAAGGCAGCCCCATCTCATCCTCCCGGGCTCCGGGGCCTTCTCCCACCAGCATCACATCCGCCATCCGGTTTCCGTCCCCCACCACCGCATTGCGGCGTCCCTCCCGCAGTCTGCAGGCATGGCAGTTCTCAATGGCTCCTTCAAGCTGAGCCCAGCTGGTTTCCACGCTGTCCCTCCTCTCGTCCCAAATACCTGACCGTGGGCTTTTTTTATGACTTTCTGACAAAATCAAGCATAGCACATCCCGCATTCTCCTGCAAGAATCTGTCAGGGAAAGTTTCTGACGCCCGGGTATACGGAGTCTCCTGGCAAAAAGAAAAACCTGTACGGTTTCCCATACAGGTTTTTGTCTTCATCAGGCGTTCTTTGCCTTCTCGACCAGCTTGGCAAATCCGGCGGCGTCGTTCACGGCGATGTCGGCCAGAACCTTGCGGTTGAGATCGATCCCCGCCTTCTTCAGTCCATGAATGAAGGTGGAATAGGACATGCCATTCATGCGGGCAGCTGCATTGATACGGGCAATCCACAGCTGACGGAAGTCACGCTTGCGGAGCTTGCGTCCGATATAGGCATACCGCAGGGAACGCATCACCTGCTCCTTGGCGGCACGATACTGCTTGGACTTGGAGCCATAATAGCCCTTCGCCAGCTTCATGATCTTTCTACGCTTTTTATGGGCAGTCACTGCCACTTTAATTCTTGCCATTTCGTTTCCTCCTCAATGACCGCGGCTTACTTATAAGGGATGAGCTTCTTGACCGTTCCGGCATAGCACTCGGTGACGTATGCTGCACGACGAAGATTCCGCTTCGTCTTACGGGTCTTCTTGTTCAGAATATGCCGCCTGTAGGCTTTGGCACGCTTCACAAGTCCACCTTTGGTCAGGGAAAAACGCTTTGCTGCTCCACGATGGGTTTTCTGTTTGGGCATAACGGGGTTCCTCCTTCCGGATAATTACTGTTGGGCCTTGTCCTGTGCGGCATCCTTTGCGGCCCTGGCAGCCTGTCTGGCTTCCTTGGCCACATCCCGGGGGGCCAGGATCATGATCATGTGCCGGCCCTCCACCAGCGGCTTGCGCTCCACAAGGGCCACATCCTGCACCCGCTGTGCAAAGTCCTGCATCACGGACAATCCGATCTCCTGATGCGTAATCTGGCGACCGCGGAAACGTATCGACACCTTGACCTTGTCTCCGTTTTTGAGGAACTTGACCGCTGCCTTGGCCTTGGTAAGGACATCGTTTTCCTCAATGGTGGCCGACAGCTGGACCTCCTTGGTGGAGACGACCTTTTGATTTTTCCGGATCTCACGCTCTTTCTTGGACTGCTCGTAACGATACTTGTCATAATCCATGAGCTTGCACACCGGGGGTTTGGCTGTCGGGACAATCTTCACAAGGTCCAGTCCCTCTTCCTCCGCCCTCATCAGGGCATCATGAATGGACAATACGCCAAGCTGTTCACCGTTCTGGTCAATGACTCTGACCTCACGGTCACGGATTTCCTCATTCATCATCAGATCTGCTGCCATTTTGTTTGCGATACACCTCCATACGCATTTGGATAAAAAAATGAAGTGGGCATAAAACAGCCCACTTCATGTGTCGACATGATTCTGCCAGAGCCGCGGCTGCCTGTGGCGCCGGGCGAGAAGCGGGCGGCTTCTGCTTTGCGGAGTGTAGTGTATGCGTTTCTGTCCTTCTTGTCAAGAAGTTTTTTCTTCTTGGTTTTGATCTCCCTGTGGTACAATATCTTTTGTTGTCATTCACTCTACTGCTGAGAAAGGAACCCGTCGTGAACAACCGTCATCAAAGCCGGTATGAAAGCAGCCGCATGGCCTTTTGCGGAATGGTAGCTGGGATTACCGTCGCCCTGATGCTGGCAGGAAGCATCCTCCCCATTGCCAGTTATGCCGTCCCCATGTTCTGTTCCATCCTGCTCGTCGGTGTCATGCTGGAATACGGCCTTCGCACAGCCCTCACCACCTTTGCTGTCGCCGCCATCCTCCTGGTCTTCGTCGGTTTGGACAGGGAAGCCGCCTTCTTTTATCTTTTTTTCGGCTACTACCCCCTGCTTCGTCCGTTTCTGGACAGGATTCGGTTTCATCCCCTTCGATTCCTGTGCAAACTTGTCTTTTTCAACGGCAGCATGGCCCTCATGCTTGCCTTTCTGGCCGTGGTTCTCCATATGGATGCCGTCATGAAGGAATTCTATGAGATGAGTCC
>OMRS01000005.1 GCA_900313545.1 uncultured Eubacteriales bacterium
AACCATGGCGCGATATCCACGTTCCGCATTGTATGGTGCCTTGGGCAATGTCATTCTGAAAGGAATTCCATTCTCCATAACAGCGCGCTTCAAAAACATTCTGACAGCAGTTGATGTGTCGATGCCTAAATTTTCAAAGACCGCTGCCGCTTGATCCTTCAGAGAATCTTCCACTCTGACCTGCAATAATGAAGTCGCCATTGCGCTTACCCCCTTCGGCTTTGTAAGACAATTATACGACATTGTCATTCAAATTGCGACTCATGAGTTGTGAGTTTTTTCTGGAAGTTTCGCACAAACAGGACGATAGTGCAAGGTCGTCTTGATTCCGGTGAGTGTATTGGAGAAAAACGTTTTTATGGCGTTCCATACCGTCGTTGACGTAATCTTGATCGATAATCGCCTGAATAGAGTATGTGTTGGAGTAAACATGCAGGATGGTTTCATTTCCTGCGATCTGTGTTATCACATGAGTGCTTCTCCTGTTCCTCTCATGTCTGGTGGGGTATAGGGAGCGTTTGGAGGAAAAGATACGAGCTTTTCTTCCTTTTATCATGCCAGAAGCCGTGCCACAAGTCCATTTGGAGTTTGTGGCACGGCTCCTGCTTTCCCGGGAGAATCATTTCATTTGCAATTTTTGGCCGGATTTGGAATCATTTGTCGTGCAATCTGACAGGTGAGACGGAAGAACAGGGAAAATCCCTGTGACCCGTCAGAAAAAGACCCGCATGCGCGTCCGGAGAAGGGACCTGTGGCGCAGTCCCGCGTCGCGCAGGGGAGGAATGCGGCCCAAATCCCTGAATGAAGCGTGAAGAGGGCGTTTTCAATAGGGAAAAGAAGAATGGCCCCCGGCACCGGGGACCCGGATTCGGGACCTGAGGGGGCTATTTCCTGAAGACCACCCAGTTATGGGACCAGGGAACCGGGAGCCCGAAAAGGGTCACCACGCTGCCCGCCGCATTCCTGTACCATGAATAGTTCCAGCCGGCTCCCATATCCATGTACAGGGCGTTTGTGACCCCGAGCCGGTGGAGCTCCGCCATAAAATCCTCAAAAAGCAGCATGTTCACGGAATCGATGATGCACAGGTTCCCGTTGAGCTCCGCCAGGGTTCTGTAGCAGCGCGCCCTGGGCCGGGAGACATTCATGACGGTTTCGCCGTTCCGGATCAGGCCGAACTGCATAAATCCGCTCCCGCCGGCTTCTGCGGCCCGTTGGATGGCTTCGCGGGGATGATCGAAATCGAAGGAAAAAACGCCGCTGCTGCAGGTGAAGGCCGCAAAGCTGTCCTTGTTGTAGGGGCTTTGGTACAGGGTGCCTTTGACCGCGTGATCGCCCTCGACGTTTTCCTGGGTAAAGCCCAGGCTGACCGCATGCTGAAATGCGGCTCCGCTGCACCAGGTGATGGTTTCATCGGACTTTGACGGGCGGTTCCCGCACACCAGCTCAACATCGGAATACTGCGGAAAAATCACGAAAACCGTACCGGTATTGTAAACCACGGTCCGCTCCGCCGGCAGGATCTCTTCCGCCGGCATGGACGCGGCCGGGATGCTCTCCGGGATGGGCACGTGGTACTGGGAGACAAGGCCCATGAAAATGAAGATGAAGGTCGGGATCACGAGCAGCGACGATGCCGCAAAAATCCGGTAGAGGACCTTCAGGAACCTGCTTTTCAGCTTTTCGGGCCCCCAAAGGTAAATGATCAGCGCCGCGCCCTGCATGAGCGCCAGCCCCAGATAGACCGCAAACAGGAGGTTCAGCCACATCTGGGCGACAAAAAACACGGTAAATGCAAACAGGGACAAAAGGGTCATGGACATCAGCCAGATTCCTTGCATGTACTCTCGCAGGCTCATCTGTGTTTTCTCCCTTCGCGTTTCAGGATATGCAGGTCCCGGCGGATGGTGTTGAAGAAATCAAAATGCGACTCTATGGTGACCAGAAGGAGAATCAGGAAGATATCCGTCAGGGACTGCAGGGCGTTTCTCCACAGCACGGAGGACGGAAGGCCGAGACGGCTGTTGGAGGCAACGAGGAGAACGCCCACGGCCAGTTTGAAAAAGATGGCGATGCGGTTGAAAATCACATCCTTGGGATTGCCGTGAGACGCGTAATTGATAAAAAAGTGGTTGATGGTGATGATGACGGTCATCAGGAAAGTCATGCCGGCTGCCGACAGGTAGAGGCTCCCCTGGATGCCGGAAACAAGGTAGATGTCAAAATCCTGTTCCCCCCAGAGCCTGTCAATGACAAGGTGGGCCTCATGGTACATGAGGCAGAACAGGACCCCGCCCATGAGGCCCTTTGCCACATCCCACTTATAGAACCTGAAGGACAGGTACATGGCGACGGCCGTGACCAGCCTGACCAGGACTTCGAAGACGGCGAAGGAATCCTTCTGCGCAATACCCAAAACCATGGAGACCAGGCTCGTGAGCGTGACCAGCACACAGGCAAGGGTCATCAGATGCTCGTTCAAAAACAGGGACTCCTGGTTCGTTGTATTCTCAAGATGATTTTCCGGCATGGTGCCCTCCTGGAAAAACCGGGTTGTTTTCCTCCCCGATCAGGGAGCCCCGGGTGCTGCAAAAGATCATACCCGGCATCCTTCGGGGCGTCAATGCCGGAGATGACGCTGCGGCGGTTTCTTTCAAAGGACCGGAATGCCCGGATGCGGCGACAGGGGGCTTTGGCGGCATGCCGGGAGGGGAGCGGGCCCGGGAAGGGACCGGCCGGAAAAGACATGAGGGCAGGACGACCGGTGCGCTGTGCCGCATGCAGCAGGTTGACGGGGCAGCGAGGGGCCCGCGGGTCGACGCGGCCGAGGGGACGGAGGGGCTTTGCCGCAGAATCCTGAGGCCTGAAGGAGAGGATCCGGGTTTGGTGGCGGACCCCGCGGAACCGGGGGGTTGGCCCCGGATGCCGGGAGGAGGGACTCCGGCAAATCCACGGGGCACATCCGGAAAAAAGCCGGATGTCAGGCGGCCCCTTGTCAGGGACATCGTCAAAACAGCCGGCAACAGATCAGGAGGGCATGCACAAACTGTCTGCGGCCCGGGATCCACGTGCCTGCAGGCCGGTGAGTTTCCGTCCGTGGGCGAAAGCCATGATGCGGGAACCCCAGGCGAAGCGGCGGATGAAATGGTCCTGCGGGGAGCAGAAGCTGGCCGCGGGATATGCGCCTGGCCGGAAGAGGATGGGAGAAGGCGGACAGCGGGGGCCAGAGACAGGTCGGATTCTGAGTTGCCGGGGCCGATCCCGTCCCTGCCAGGCGGAGGGGACCGGCCGGGAATCGCCGTGAAGGTCAGGATCCGGAGAGGAAAAACATCCGAAGATGAGGGGAACACCGGCCAGATTCCGTTGTCATCGCAACAGCAAGGTGGTACAATATGTATGAC
>OMRS01000030.1 GCA_900313545.1 uncultured Eubacteriales bacterium
AGCAGCATCCAGCGCTGATCAGGGGAACCTGATGCAACTTCCAGGGTGACACGCTGTCCGGGCTCGGGATACTGCCCGAATGAAGAGAGGCATTGCGGCCCTTGACCGGCCTTGATGATAAAGGCATCCGAGGCGTCTGCTCTTTTGAGCTGAAAGCGTGGGGGGTCTTCCGGCCGGGAAGAAACGGCAAGAGAAGAACCTTCTGCACTGCAAAGAAGCGCCCCGGTACCGGAGGACGGGGAGATGGAATATTCGCCTTCGGGGAGAAGGACGAAGCGGTGGGCGTCAAGGTAAAACTGATACTCATCGCTCTGATCCTCCGGAATAAAGAGATTGTTGAGTAGCGAAAAACGCTGCGTGGCGACGATTCCGGAAAAAACCAGCAGGCCTGCGATGACCGCCGGGAAGAGGGAACGGGAAGGGCTCAGGAGAGTCCGTACGGGCGCCGCATACAGCCTTCGATATCCCGAAGCGGAAAGAGGAAACAGCAGGAGAAAGAAGGGGAGGGTATACTGACACTTGGCTTCCCAGAAGGTGTGAAAGACAAAGCCGCCGATAAAGACGATCTGATAAAAGAAGCCGGAAGCGTCTTCGCCGGGCGTCAGCAGAAGGAAAAAGAGGACACCGCACAGGAGAATGAACTGGAGGGCATTCAGACAGGGGTGGACCCATGCGGCTCCCCTGACGGACAGCAGCAGATAGATCAGTCTGCCGGGACGAAAAGGTTCTGCGGGGGACATGACCTGATTGATGTGAAATGCCTGAAAATCGGGATTGTTCCATTGAGAGGCGTTTTTTTTGACAAAGAAACGCAGTGCGCCCCTTGGATTGCGGATAAACTCGCTGATGCGACGCTCCAGTGCTGCGCGGCAGGCTTCTCCCTGCCGGTCGTAATCGAACTGGCTGGAGCGGTAGCTTCCGGTGGTCGAATGGTTCCACCAGCCATTGGCCCGTTCTTCATCCTCCTGAAGGCCCATGGAGACCCAGGCGAGGGGATGCATGCCCCGGCCGATTTTCTGGCCGGAAAGCTGCTCTATCCCGGCGACTGCAAGAGACTGGGTCAGCAGCAGGACGGACAGAAAGAAGGGGAGCAGGCAGAGAAGGTCTGCGCGTCTGGCGGACAGGGCCTCATGGACAGTGAAGAGCATGAGGCCGATGAGAAAGATCAGATAGTTGTTTTTGAGAAACACCGCCAGAAAAATGCAGACAATGGACAGTGCGGCCGAGCGCACGTCTTTCCTTTGGATAAAGACCAGGAGGGAACGGTAGGCAAAGACGGACAGGGCAAGCCCCGGAAGGGTCCCGTAAATAAAGGGAACATAGAGGAAGAGGGGAACAAAGGCGATGCAAAGAGGAAGAAGAAAACAGACGGAGGAACTGTCCTCTCCGGACAGGCGGAGGATTTCACAAAGGCTCCCCAGAAGCCATACGACACAGAGCGCATTGAGCAGCTGAAAAACGAGATAATTGTCTGTGCCCGCCAGCAGGGAGAGCAGATAGGAGAACAGGATGAAACCGGACTGGTGAGGATAGACGTTCAGATATCCGCCTTCCAGGAAAGGCTCGGAGCTGCGCTGGTGCAGGGCCCTGACGGTCTGGAACACCTGGAGCTGATCCGCATAGGGCTGCTGCTGAGTCAGGAGCACCAGTCCCGTGCAGAGAAGACCGGCAAGGAGGAGCATCCCGTTCCTGAAGGCCCCCGGACGCCCGGAGATGTCCGGGACCGGGCGCTTTTTTGCATGCAGGTGCCTGTGAAGAAAGATGAGGGAGATGAATCCGGCCTCAATCAAGAGATTACCAAGACACCGGTCCGGCAGCAGATAGGTGTGCTCGGTGTCAGAAATGGCAGACGTGGAGAAGGCCGCCAGAAGAATCAGATAGAGGATGACAAGACCAAAGAGCAGCCGGACCAGCCGGTTGATGAGCCGGGAGACGACGCCCCGGGACGTGATAGGTTGCATGGTGCCCCCCATATGCTCAGGCCTGTTCTGAAATCATCGCCAGATCGTATGGCGTGGTCTGATAGACGAAGTAGTTGAGCCAGTTGCAGAACAGGAGGTTGGCATGCGCGCGCCAGCGGACCACAGGTTCCCGGGACGGATCGTTGTCCGGATAGTAATTATAGGGAACATGAATGGGCTTCCCGGCGTCCAGGTCCCGGCGGTATTCCGCCTGAAGCGTCAGAGGATCGTATTCGGAATGACCCGTGACAAAGAACTGCTTGTATTTGCGGCCATATACGGCGTAGACGCCCGCTTCGCGGGAGGAGGCGAGAACCTGCAGCTGGGGAACGGCTTCGATGTGGGAGCGCTCGATGGTGGTGTGCCGGCTGTGGGGAACATAGAACACATCGTCAAATCCCCGGAAGAGCATGCTTTGGCGGTACTCCACCTGATGGGGATAGACCCCGAAGAGCTTCTCGGGCAGGGGCAGCTTGGGGATGCCGTAGTGGTGGTACAGGCCTGCCTGGGCGGCCCAGCAGATGTGGAAGGTGGAATGAACATGGGTACGGGTCCAGTCCATCAGCTCGCACAGTTCCGGCCAGTAGTCCACCTCCTCAAAGTCCAGATGCTCAACGGGCGCACCGGTAATGATGCAGCCGTCAAAGTTCCGGTGGCGGACCTCCTGAAAGGACTTATAGAACGCCTGAAGGTGTTCCGGCGGGGTGTTCTGGGAAACGTGGTTGACCGGGGAAATGAATTCCAGGTTGATCTGCAGGGATGTATTGCCCAGAAGCCGGGAAAACTGGATCTCGGTCTCAATCTTTTTGGGCATGAGATTGACCAGCAGGATCTCCAGCGGCCGGATATCCTGCGTGACCGCACGGTCAAGGGGCATGACAAAGATGTTTTCCCGGTGAAGCACATCGACCGCCGGCAGATCATTCGGTATCCGTATGGGCATGGGGGAGCTCCTTTCTGATTCAGATCTTCTCGAGTGCCTGGCTCAGGTCATCCATCAGGTCCTGAGCGTTTTCCAGACCGCAGCTCAGGCGGATGAGTCCGGCAGGGATCCCTGCAGCGGCAAGCTGTTCATCGGTCATCTGGCGGTGGGTGGTCGAAGCGGGGTTGAGGCAGCAGGTCCGGGCATCCGCCACATGGGTTTCAATTGCGGCAAGCTTCAGACTGTTCATAAAACGGGAAGCCGCCTCCCGGCCGCCGACCAGTTCAAAGCTGATGACGCCGCAGGACCCCTGGGGAAGATACTTGAGCGCGCGCGCATGGTAAGGGTCCCCCGGAAGACCGCAGTAGTTGACATGGGTGACCTTGGGATGCTGCAGCAGGAACTCCGCGATGCGCTGGGCGTTCTCGCAGTGCCTGGCCATCCGGACGTGGAGGCTTTCAAGTCCCAGATTCAGATAGAAGGCGCTCTGGGGGGAGAGGACACAGCCGAAGTCCCGCATGAGCTGCGCGGTGCATTTGGTGATGAACGCGCCGCCCATTCCGAATTTTTCAGCATAGGTGATCCCGTGATAGCTTTCGTCAGGGGTGCACAGACCGGGGAATTTGTCCCGGTGCTGCATCCAGTCGAAATGACCGCCGTCGATGATGGCGCCGCCGACGGCCGTGCCATGGCCGTCCATGTACTTTGTGGTCGAGTGGGTGACGATATCCGCACCCCATTCGATGGGACGGCAGTTGATGGGGGTGGCGAAGGTGTTGTCGACGACAAGCGGTACACCGTGAGCATGAGCTGCTTTTGCAAACTGCTCGATATCCAGAACCGTCAGAGCGGGATTGGCGATGGTTTCGCCAAAGACCAGTTTGGTATTGTCCTGGAATGCCGCGTCGAGCTCTTCGTCAGTGCAGTCCGGAGAGACAAAGGTAACGGAGATGCCCATCCGGGCCATGGTGACACTGATCAGATTGAAGGTTCCGCCATAGATGCTGGAGGAGGCCACGATGTGATCCCCGCAGGAGGCCAGATTGAACATGGCAAAGAAGTTGGCGGCCTGACCTGAGGAGGTCAGCATGGCAGCGCTTCCGCCCTCCAGAGAACAGATCTTTGCGGCAACCTGGTCACAGGTGGGATTCTGGAGGCGGGAATAGAAATAGCCGGAAGCTTCCAGATCAAAAAGCTTTCCCATTTCTTCGCCGCTGTCATAGCGGAACGTGGTTGACTGGATGATGGGAATCTGACGGGGCTGTCCGTTTCCCGGGGTATAGCCTGCCTGTACGCAGCGGGTCTCAATTTTCTGATTCATGGGAATCCTCCTTCTGGAAGAAATAGATGATGGGAACCGGGTCCCGGATGAACCGGGGCAGGACTCGGGCAGGAATCCCTGCCGGCCTGAAAAAAGAAAAGCTTTCCGGGTGAAGCCCGGGCTTTCCGTGTGGGACAGGGGTAGACGCGCGAATGCATGTATCATAGCACAAGGGATAATGAAAGAACAGAAAAACCGTTTTTGACAATCACAGGACAATTTAGTACACTTTGGGAAATCGTCACCGGGACGAAGGAGAAGGTCTGAGGGACCAGTGAAGGTGCGTTCCAAGGGATGGAACAGAGAAGAGGAAATTTATGTCACAATCAGAAAATGCACGGTCTGCAGGGAGACTGTGGTACCTGGACCTGCTGCGGATTCTCGCCATTTTCACCATTGTCCTGATCCATGTGTCCCCCCAGGGGTATCTGAAAGTCGATGTCCGTTCAGGAGAATGGAACGTCATGAATCTGATTACCTGCGTCAGCTGTTGGAATGTTCCGGTCTTCTACATGATCAGCGGGGCGCTGTTTCTGGGACGGAAGAGACACCAGCCGGTCAGGGAGCTGTACAGAAAATCCATTCTGAGGATCCTGACCTGTTTTCTGTTCTGGTCAGCCGTGTATGCGGGGGTCTACTGCATCATGACCGGAAAGGGAAAATGGACCTTCCTCAACCAGTTCCTGCGGGGCCATTACCACATGTGGTTCATCTTTGTGATCCTGGGTCTGTACTGGGCAACCCCTGTGATCCGGCAGATCACGGCATCCAGGAAAGTGACAGAGTACTTCCTTGTGGCAGGATTTGTCCTGACCTACGGAACGACACGGATCCTCTTCCTCCTGAAGCAGATTCACGTGCCCCATGAGGACGTGCTGGATTCCCTGATTTCCGCCAATGCGCAGATCAACCCCTACCGGGCGCTCAACGCGCTGTATTATTATATCCTCGGGCATTATCTGAATGACACGATCCTGACCCGCAGGCAGAAAACCGGATGGATCCTTGCGGGAGCTGCGGGCTTCCTCATGCTGACAGCGCTGACCATCTGGCATTCCATGCGACTGGGGAGAACCAGTTCGGAGTTCAATTCGGATGACACCCTGGGGACGCTGCTGTATACAGCGGGGATGTTTGTCCTGCTCAGGAGCATTCTGGAAAACCGGACCCCTTCCCCCCGGGCGAAAAAGGTGATTGGCGCACTGTCCTCATGGACATTTGGAATCTACCTGATTCATCCGCTGATTCTGGAAAGGCTGAATCCCGTGTTCGAGGTGACAACGCCTCTGGCGCTCCTGGGACAGATCCTGGGAACCACACTGCTTGTGTACATCTGTGCCATGGCAGCCTCAGCGCTGCTTCACCTCGTTCCCATTGCCAGAAAAACCATCGTATGATCCCGGGAAGGGGCGCTTTGGCGGAGCACTTTGAGCGGCAGATCACAGGGATGTTTCTGTTTAAGACAGAGAATCCGCGGACGGGACCGGACCTGCCGCACAGGTGCCGGATCAACCTGAGGAAGGCAGAGCGCCGGTGCGTGCCTGCCGTCCCGGCTG
>OMRS01000249.1 GCA_900313545.1 uncultured Eubacteriales bacterium
ACCAGGTACAAAAGGAATGCAGACTTTCTTTCCTGACATACCCGGGAGATTACGGGCTCCGGGTAAGAACCATAAACCGATAACATCCGGCATTTCTCAAAAACCAGTTTTGCCCGATCCGATGAAAAAACCGATAAAATCCGCTCGTTTCCAAAAACCAGTTTTTACCTTTTTACAATAAAACCGACGAAATCCGGACTTCCCCAAAAACCAGTTTTGTTATCAAATCTTAAGGGAAAGCAACGATAAGACACGATGGGACTTGAATCAGGTCCACCGGAGAGCTTTACTCCGCATGTGTAAAGATTCCGGATCT
The DNA here is from genome assembly GCA_900313545.1 of uncultured Eubacteriales bacterium. The sequence goes on from OMRS01000249.1 coordinate 317, forward strand.
CTACAGATGAAACAGCCGGGGCCGATGTCACCCAAAACACCAGAAAAATAAAAGAGGCGAAAAGCCCCGCAGAGCAGGATTACTTCTGCTTTGCGGGGCTTGATGCTGTAGGGGTCAGGAGGGATTTCGAAAGTCACCGGAGGAAACCTGAAAGCGGCTCCGGAAGGAGTGCGCAGGCGCTCCCGATGATCCGCGGCGGAACACAAGATGCCGGAAGGGAGACTTCGTTATGCTCATGGCGCGGAAGAAGACATGAGAAGCAGGGATTTCCCGGAAGATGAACCTCCGGGGCCGATCCCGTCAGGAATTTATTTGGCGGCGGCTTTCAGGGTCCCAATGATCGTCTTTGCATTCTGTTCCGAGTTCTCGTCGGTCAGCCAGAAGCAGATTTCAAGATAGTCTTTCCCGTCTTCAAAAACATACGTGAGGGTTCTGAATAGCTTGTCATTAAAAGGTTCGACAGCGCGGTACCATCCGACAGGGATATCGCCGATTTTATCATCCTTGTTGATTTCGGAAGCGCTGTATTCTTCACCTTCTTTGGCGGCGTATTCACCCGGCGTGTCCGGATAGCCTTCCTTGCTGAACTGATAGATGTTGATGGTCAGAGAGGAATCATCGGTGTCCAGATAGGCCACCATATCATCCGCAAGGTCCTCCGGTGTGAGTTCGAGTTCGACGTAATTTTCCGGAATGTCGATGGTGAAGGAGGAAGTGCCCAAGGCGTAGGTTTTGGTTCCGTCAGCCAGGCCGATGGCCGCAAGCAGTGTGAGAAGGGAAATGCAGAGTAAAAAGACGATGTGATTCCTTTTCATATGATGATCTCCTTTACCGATGAAAAGTCGTGAGAGAACTGAGGGGAAAAGGGGGCGCAGTGTCTCAGGACTTCTTGGGAATCAGGCTTGCGATGAAATGGGCAAATCCGGACATCGGCATGGTCTGGATCACGACCCGGCCAGGTCCGGTGACCAGGGTATTGAACATGCCTTCTCCGCCGAAGAGCGCGTTTTTGACTCCCTTGATCTTTGTGACCTCCATGGTGACGGAAGCGTCCATCATGGCCAGATAGCCGGTGTCAATCACCATCTGCTCTCCGCGCTGGAGGTTGTACTCGACGGTTGATCCGTCGATCTCCAGGAAGGCCAGTCCTTCTCCGGACAGCTTCTGCATCACAAAGCCTTCACCGCCGAGGAAGCCGGTGGATGCTTTCTGCTGGAAATGCACGTCCATTTCCACACCTTCGGTGGAAGCAAGGAAGGAGCCCTTCTGGCAGATGACCGGATTGGAACGGCTGATTTCCACGACCTTGATGTCACCGGGAAATTTCGAGGCAAATGCGATCATCCCGGGTCCTCCTTTCGCGGTGTAACGGTTGACAAATGCGCTTTCGCCGGAGAACATGCGGCCGAACATCTTTCCTGCTCCTCCGCCGGAGGTCTGCATGTCCATGTTGGGGGTCATCCAGCTCATGGCGCCGGATTCGCAGAGAACGGATTCGCCACCGTCCAGATGGCAAATCACGACGGGCATCGGTTCACCCTTGATTTCATACTTCATGTGTGTTTACCTCCAATATTATACTCAGTGAAATGCGGGATGCCGCCGGAGAGCGGGGGGACCCCATCACGGGCGGGATTCCTTTGCTGTATGAATACTATACGATAAAGCGCCTGGAGGTCAATTGATATTTTATGAACGGCCACCCTCAGGGGCCGGATGGCGGTCTTCCGCCGGGAAGCACGGGGCGGGAAGGAGGACTGGGCTGGCGGGACCTGAGGAAAGGAAAACGGCCATACAGGGAAGCCCCTGCATGGCCGCGATGGATTTTCTGAGAGGGAACCTGCACGGGGCGGGTTCCGCATCAAAACGGGGAATTGACCGGAAATCAGTCGATGTAGGCGTAGGTCCAGATGACGTCGCCGGTGGCAAGACGGATCACGTCATGCACGTTGGGCTTGAGCATCTGGGGAGTGGTGTAGTAGTACAGGGGAGCAACGCTGCCGGTGGCCATCAGGACATTCTCAGCCTGTGCAGCCAGCTTGGCACGCTCTGCAGGATCGGTGGCCGCCTTGACGGCATCCACGAGCTTGTCATAGGAATCAGCCCAGGTCTGGTTGCCTTCGGGTCCCCAGTAGGCGCCAACGCCGGCATCCTTGGTGACTTCGCTGTTGCGGGTGTAGTCGCCGATGGGACGGCCAAGCCGCGGATAGTTGTTGCCGGAAGCGGAGATGAAGATCTCCAGGAAGTTGACGACGTCGTTGAAGTCGGCAATCCAGCCCATACGAGCGGCCTCGGCGTCGCCGGCCTTCAGCTTGGTCTGCAGGGTGGCCCAGGCTTCCTGGTTCACGACACCGGAGATGCCGAAGCGGTTCCAGGTCTCCTGGACATACTGGATGATCAGGGCGTTGTTGCCGCTGTTGTTGAAGGCGAACTCGATGGACGGGAAGTCGGTGAACTGGATGTCGCCGCCCTCGATGGTGCCGGTGTAGGGATAGCCCAGATCGATCAGGGTCTGGAGAGCTGCAACCTGATCCACGGTCAGATCGGGGTTCACGTCGGAGAACTCGTTGGTTCCGGTGTACCAGGAGCCGTAGCCCTCGGCAGCGCGGACGTTGTTGTTGAGGCCGTCGGAGAGGCTGTCCGGGAAGAAGCCGGTGGCCGGCACTTCGCCGCCCTTGGTCACATAGGTGACAACCTCAAAGCGGTTGATCAGCTGTCCCAGAGCGAAGCGGGCCTTGCTCTGCTCCTGAACGGAGAGCTGCTTGGTGGAGGGGCTCAGGTCCTTGTAGACGTTAAAGAGGATGTAATAGGTTCCCTGAGTGGGCCAGAAGGCCAGTTCGCCGTTATACGTGGCCTGCAGGCGTTCATACTCGGAAGAGGCAATGGACTGAATATAGGAAACGGTGTTGTTCTCATAGGCGGTCAGGATGGCGGTGTTGTCCTCGGAGAGGAAGAACTCGAGGCCGTCCAGCTTCATCGCGCCCGCATTCCAGTAGTTGGGGTTCTTTTCGAAGACGATCACGTCATCCACCGCATACTTGGTCATGCGGAAGGGGCCGGTGCCGATGTAGGTCTCGGGATTGGTGGCCCAGACGCCCTCGTTGTCAGCCAGCTCCACGCGGACCGGGAAGAAGGGCACGAAAGCCAGCAGATCCAGGAAGTAGGCGCAGGGCTGGGGCAGATGCACCACGAGGGTACGGGCGGCGTCATCCACGTCCACATTCAGGCTGCCGTCTTCCTTGCGGGAGATCACATCATAGAGGAAGCCGTAGTCGGCGCCCAGCTCCGGAGAGGCGGCGCGCTCCCAGGAAGCCTTGATCTGGGAGGCGGTCAGGTCGGTGCCGTCGGACCACTTGAGGCCTTCGCGAAGGACGAAGGAGTAGGTCAGGCCATCCTCGGAGATGGTGTAGGACTCCGCGAGCTCAGGGGATTTGACGGGCTCGCCCTTTTCATCAAGCTGGAAGCCGATGAGGCCGACGAAGGATGAACGGATGATGTTGGAACCTGTGCTGGCACTGTTGAGAGCGGGGTCCATGGACAGGGGAGTGCCGCCGCCCAGGAACATCTTGACAACCTTGCCTTCCGCGCCGGCGAAGCAGACCATGGACATGACCATGACTGCCGCAAGCAGAAGAGTGACGAGTTTCTTCATGAGTTTTCCTCCTTGAAGTAATGATATTTGTTCACGCCCCTTTCGGGACGGGAAACACGCTTTACAGATTGTGGCACGCCACAAAATGGCCGGGAGCCGCTTCGGCCATGGCCGGGCAGATTTCGGCGCACCTGGCCGTCGCTCTGGAGCAGCGGGTGCGGAAAGGACACCCGGAGGGCACCCTCAGGGGAGAGGGGACATCGCCCTCCAGCACGATGCGCTTCTGTTTGCGGCTCTCCCGGGGATCCGGGATGGGAACGGCGCTCATCAGGGAAATCGTATAGGGGTGCAGGGGATGATGGGTCAGCTCGTTGGAGGGCGCGATCTCCATCATGTGTCCCAGGTACATGACCGCGATCCGGTTGGAGATGTGCTTGACCACGCTGATGTCGTGGGCGATGAACAGATAGGTCAGTCCCAGCTGTTTCTGCAGGTCCTCCAGCATGTTGATCACCTGGGCCTGAATGGACACGTCCAGGGCGGACACCGGCTCGTCGCAGACGATGAACTCGGGATTGGAGGCCAGAGCGCGGGCGATGCCGATGCGCTGGCGCTGTCCGCCGGAGAATTCATGGGCATAGCGGGTGGCGTGCTCGGTATTGAGACCCACCAGTGTCATCAGCTCCCGGACGCGGTTGTCCCGGTCCTTTTTGGTCGGGCACAGGTGGTGCACGTCAATGGGCTCGGCGACGATGTCGGCCACCGTCATGCGGGGGTTGAGAGAGGAATAGGGGTCCTGAAAGACCATCTGCGCACGGCGGCGGAAGGCGTGAATGGCTTCCTTGCCCTCGACTTTCTGGCCGTCAAACCAGATTTCCCCGGAGGTGGGCCTGTAAAGCTGGAGCATGGTGCGGCCCACCGTGGTTTTGCCGCATCCGCTCTCGCCCACCAGTCCCAGGGTTTCGCCCTTGGAGATGTCAAAGGAGATGTCGTCCACCGCCTTGAGCATGGTGGTCTTGAAAAGCCCGGTGCTGATGGGGAAGTACTGCCTCAGGTGAGATACCTGCACCAGATACCGGGGGTCGGGTCGGAAGGCCTGATCCTGTGCCATTATTCCTCAACCTCCTCTCCGGGCTGCTCTTCATAGCAGACGCCGTCCTTGACATTCATCCAGCAGGCGGACAGGTGATCGTGCCCCACCCAGTATTCCTTCGGCTTTTGCTGAAGGCAGATCTTCATGGCCCGGTCACACCGGGGGGCAAAGGGGCATCCCGGGGGCATATGCAGAAGATCGATGGGGGTCCCGGTGATGGGGACCAGGCGGGTCTTCTCATCGTCGCTCATGTCGGGAATGGAGCGCATGAGGCCGCGGGTGTACTCGTGCCGGGGATGATAGAAGATGGCGTCGGTGGTGCCGCGCTCGCAGACGCCGCCGGCGTACATGACGATCACCTCGTCGCAGATGGAGGCGATGACGCCCATGTCGTGGGTGATCATGATGATGGCCATGCCCAGCTCCTTCTGAAGGGAAAGCATCAGGTCCAGAATCTGCGCCTGGATGGTCACGTCAAGGGCGGTGGTGGGTTCGTCGGCGATAAGGATGTCCGGCTCGCACGCCAGGGCCATGGCGATCATGATGCGCTGGCGCATGCCGCCGGACTGTTCGAAG
>OMRS01000026.1 GCA_900313545.1 uncultured Eubacteriales bacterium
AGTTCACAGCGGGGGCACTTTACAAATCGCATAGACCTTCCACCTCAAAAAATCACTTGATTTCTTTCTGAAGAGAAAACATTTTGGTTGTTTTCCCAATTCGCCGCAAATTATACAACAGGGCACCTGCACCTGCAATACATGATGAAGAAAAATCAATCACCTGCACATCCGCCATTCACAGCTCATCAAAACGAACATTGCCAAATGCTGCTCCTTCAGAATTGTCTTTCGTCACTCTTTCGCCTTGTCCTGATGCCAGGGATATCGCAGCTTCAGCAATCCATGTCTTTCTTCCTTCTCAGTCCCGTATTTGTGCGCATCCAAAGCACCTCCGTTGACCCCCGCTCTCCAGGCGAAAGCCTCCTCGAATACGTCGTCCTCTTTGCATCTGTGCAGAACGGAAATGTCTCGTTTCAAGCCGGAATCATTTCCGGCCCCCGGTTTCCTGCTCACTGCAGTTTCCCTTGTATTCATGTCGTCCTTTCATCCGGACATGGACATCCTTCTGAAGGGCCGCACGACTAAATATTGTATGCGAAATGTTTACCATCAGCACCGCAGTCGGATATAATGTCAAGAAGCCAGAGTATCCTGCAGGTCCATCCAATCACCCCTGTGTCGCAATTTGGTGATGGGGCCCGAGTCCCGCATGAGCTTTTGATTTGCTTGTTTTAGTGTTTTCGAAAGGGGTGTAAGATATGAGTGTCAGACTGACAGCCTTGCTCGTGGTAATCCTTCTGATTTGCGGTTGTTCTTCTTCTTTTGCAATCACCATGCTGGACGGTTCTTCATCGTCCGGCGAGACCCTTTCCTTTACAAAGAAGTATTTTGAAGGAGGACAGAAACTGCATGTATACACCGGTCCGGGTTATGAGTATTATCGGGCCAACAGCGGCAAGGCGGCCGTTGATACGGACGACACCATCTGGATGGCCGGACGTGAAGGGGATTGGGCTTTGATTATGTACAGAAAGTCCAGTGGCGGTTTTCGAATCGGATATATTGACGCAACTCAGCTGCAGTACAAGCTCGGCGGGAATCAGATGAAATTTGCCTACAAAGCCGCCACGGTGTCATCCAGCTGCGAATTGACCGACGACACTAAGAACTGGAGCGACTCCATTTGTCGTCTTGATCCGGGTGATCGCGTGACCTTCCTTGCAAGCTATTATGATCATATGGATTGGGCGTATGTCGAGGTTCTTGCCTCTCAGCCCATTCGCGGGTTTATTCCCATGGACTGCATCAAATGATTCGGGGGCCTTCTCCGGCCCCCATCCGCCCGTTTTGTCTGGTATTCGCTCTCCCGTAACCGGCGTGCCGTGAGGCACGTCTTTTTTGCATCCCTCAAAAGATCTTGCGTCCGGTTCACAGCAAAACCCGCGGGCCCCTGCAGCCGGATCCTCAGGCTGACCGATCATGTTTGTCATGACCCGCATGGCTCCCTGATCCTCCCGCACCTTCGGTGTACCCTGGCACCCGACGGATTGAAGCCGGTCGTTCCGGACCGCTTTCTGATCCCCTGCCCGTTCCATCAAGCCTTTCTCCGGGCATCTTTCGGGTTCCCGTCAGCCTTCCCTTTGCATCTGATTGAGCGTCAGCATCAGGGTTTCAATCATGATCTCTTCCCTCAGATTCCCGGCCTTCATGTCCAGTTCGGCCTGCACGCACATTCTGTACTGACGTCTTAGCAGCTCCGGAGGCTCCCGCCTGATCCGTTTTTGAATTTTGCTGAGCACAAAGGGCGCAATTCCCAATACCCTGGCCATTTCCGCCTGCGGGGTCTGTTCCGCCTGCATCCGGGCCACGAAAAACATCAGCCGGTACTGCCGGGTCATCAGGGCCAGAATTCCCAGTCTGGCATTTCCCTCCTCCAGAAGCGTCTGCAGCTGTTCCAGCGCCAGCGCCATTTTTCCGTCACAGAGGTTGTCGATCATGTCAAAGACCCTGGCCTCCGGGGAACGGGTGGCCACCTGTTCCACCGCCTCCAGGGTGACCGCGTTCCCCTGCCCGGCGTAGGCCGCCAGCTTCTCCAGTTCTCCCTGCAGGGCAAGCATATCCCTTCCGGAGAGGAACATCAGTCGCTGCGCCGCCCCAGAGGAAATGCCGGACCCCTGATGTCTGAGCTGCTGGTTCATCCATTTGACCATCTCCGCATCGCTGAGGGGGTCAAATGTCACGCTTCCCGGCATGGAGAGCAGTTTCTTGGTCAGGCGGCGCCGTTTGTCAATTCCGCCGCCTGCCAGAATGACCAGAATGGTCGTGGACGGAATCCGGTCAAGGTAGGTCAGAAGCTGCGCCGCCTCCGTCTCCTGCCCCTTGCTCTCGCTCTTCTTCTTTTCTCCCTCACTCTGGCCCAGAAGCCCCAGTTCCCTGCAGATCACCAGCCGGTAGCGGTCCATCATGGGGGCCATGTCGCACACATCCTGGATCTGGCGGACATCCGGATTGTCCATCTGGATCCGGTTCAGGTCCTCCAGTCCCGGCGAAAGGGCAGCTGCAGTGAGTTTTCTGATGGCGGATTCCTGGATCAGCAGCTCGGAACCGCTGAAAAAATAGACATTCCGGATGACTCCCCGCTGCAGTTCCTGGAAAAACTCATTGTGATTCACGAACGTCCTCCACCATCCCCGGATTGCGCATCAGGTTTCCCCTCATGGACAGATCGCCAAGGGTATCCACCTGCTTTCCGTCAAAGAAGAAGATGACCTTCTGCTGCTTGTGTCCTTCCGTCAGCGTATTCACCATGGCGTACACCGCCGCCCGGGCAGCCTGCCCGGTGAGCGTCCTCAGTTTCTGGAGCAGTTCCTCGGACAGATTGACCACAATCGCCGTACGCTCCATGCGGGTGCCCCGCAGATCGCCTTCCCCGGCCAGTCCGCTGCCGGAAAGCACCCTTTGAAGGCGCGTCCTGGGGCTGTCCGTTCCTGCGGTGACCATCTGCACCTCCCGTCTGAGCCTGCCGTTTTCCGGAAGATAGACGGTCATTTCATCACCCAGGAGCCTTCTGAAATCGCTGTAGGTGGCAAAGCCCCTCTGCAGCCCCAGGTTCTTTCCGTCGGGAAGCGTCACCTCCGTCACTTCCCTGTTTCCGATCACAAAGCTGACTCCGTCCACTCCCGGTACAAATTCCATGAGCGTCAGGGTCAGCATCCCCATATACAGACCGTCGCTGATCCCCGCCGCACCCAGCACTTCCCGCAGTTCCTGCGTGAAGTGAAGGGAAATCAGGCGGTATCCGCCGTCCTCCGTCCTCTGGATATCCGGCATCTGCTGCAGATAGCGCAGCGGGCCCGGAATATCCCGGGTATGGTAGTGTTCGAGCACATTGTACAAAATTCCCACGGGAGTCACGTTTCCCAGTTCCAGCGTCTGGGACTGGGCCAGAAGCATGGTCCGGCTGCTGTCCGGCAGATACATGACCGCGGGAACGACCACCGACGACTGTCCCTGGCGCTGTTCCTCAATCAGATTGTATTTTCCCAGAATGTCATTGTCATTGGATTCCCGGAACACTCCCGCCGGCATGCTGGCAGCCAGGTCGACGCCCTCCTCGCGGCCGCCGACAAGGACAACGACGCCCCGAATTCCCGGGAGCTGTCCCAGCGTTTCCGCCACCGCCATCCTGACGGCGTAGAGTTCCTTGGGCGTCAGCTGGCGATACCGGGGCACCAGATTCACCGTCAGTATCCCGCAGGACCTGTCGATCACCGCATCCTCTCCGCCATACACCTCCGGCCATGTCCCTTCCTCGGCGTCCACAGGGCCTTCCAGCAGTGCCTTCAGCACCGCGGACTCACGGGACTGATCTGAGCGGAGCGTAATCGTTCTGCTGACCCGGAGGAGCCGTTCAAACTTCCGGTCAGGGAAACAGAGAATGGCCTGCAGGGTATCATCCACCGCTTCATCCGTCATGGGCGCAGTGGTCCCCGCGCGAATCTGTGAGGCTGACGGCACGGTTTTCGCCCGTTCATAGACCATGCTCTGGCAACCCGTAAGCAGCAGCGCCAGACACAGTGCTCCGGCAAATGCGATTCCTTTCTTCACGCGCGTCCTCCCGTCAGTCAACCGTAATCAGGTTGCGGAACACTTCAATATCCATGAGCCACTCATCATTGACCCGCTCCAGCGGGATGACGCCCCCTGAAAGGCTGAATGTGTACTCGCCGTTCCTCATTTCCGCCTGTACACAGACCGTCGCTTTCCTGCCGTCCGCGCTGACAGCCCCTCCGGTGACCGCAAAGCTGAGAGGGACCAGGCCAGCCTCCTTCATTTCCTGCTCAAACCGGGTTTTTCCCGGCATTTCCCCGTCCCTGCCGTACAGGAACAGGTACATCTCGTCATAGTTCATCCGCTGCCAGTCCTTCATCACCATCTCGACAAGGCTGACCGGGGTGATCAGCATGGACTCATCCCTTGTACAGGCTCCCAGGATCAATCCGGGATCCTGGAGCTGATCATCCAGCAGAACCATCTGGAGCTGCTCCGGCACGGCGTCATCCTCCTCCGCCACAAGGAGCTGCACCCGCTGACACAGTGCATTGTCCGTCAGCGCCAGGACCAGCGAATGGACCGCCAGGCGCCTTCTGAGCGTCGCCTCCGCCTGCCAGGACATGTCGTCCTCCCAGTCGGCAGGGGCCCCGTCCGGCCTCCCCAGAAAATCCCGGCTCAGGGTGACCACCGCGGTCCCGCCATCCACGGTCGCGGACAGCACCCTGCACCCCATGGGGAACACCCCCTGAAGGTGTGTCCGGTCGTTGTCCGGTCCCTGCACCAGACGGGACACGATGGATTTCACCACGCTCTCCTCACCGGGGGACAGCTCCAGAAGGCTGCTCTGCATGGCCAGCATCGGGGTTTCCTCAAACCGGTAATACAGGTTGACCGGCAGGTGCGTGACGGTTTCCTCTCCGTCTGACTGGGCGGCCGCTCTTTCACCGACACGCTGGACCTGGCGAACGCTCCATCTCCACAGCGAGCGGGCTGTATGGACAAAGGGCGTCGTGCCGGCTGCCCAGAACAGGCAGGCCGTCAGGACCGCCATGGCCTTTCTCATCCCATCTCTCCTCCTGTCATCATCGGCAGCTGGACCGTAAACGTCGTTCCCTTGCCCAGTTCACTGCGAACCGTGACGCTCCCCGCATGGAGACGGACGATCTGACGGACGATGGACAGGCCAAGGCCGGTCCCGCCCAGTTCTCCGCCTTCTCTTGCCCTGGACTTGTCCACCCGGTAGAAACGCTCAAACACATGGGGAATATCCTCCTCCGGGATGCCGATGCCGTCATCGCTGACCTCCATCCGGGCATCGCGTCCGTCCCTGTACAGCCGGACCTGGATGTTCCCTCCCTCCGGGGTGTACTTGATGGCATTGCCGATCAGATTGTAGCACACCTGCATCAGCTTGCCCGGGTCCCCCATCATCTCACAGTCGTCCTCAACCATGACCCTGAGGTTCTGCTTTTTCCTCTCAATCTGAGGATGGAGCCTCTCCACGCTCTCATGGATCGTGTCCGAAAGCAGCATGTTTTCCCTGGACAGGTTCATTTTGTTGCTGTCGATGCGCACCAGGGTCAGCAGATCGCTGACCACCCGGTTGAGCCGGTCGATCTCCCGGTCGATGTCCGTCAGAAATTCGTTTCTGACCTCTTTGTCCATGTTCTCCTCATACAGAACGGATTCCAGCAGGATCTTCATGGTGGCCAGAGGGGTTTTCAGCTCATGGGAGGCTGCGGACACGAATTCATTGCGCATCTGGTCCAGGGAATGCACCTTCTCCGTCATTTCATTGAATGCCGCCGCCAGCTGGGCCATTTCACCATGCCCCGGGACATGCACCTTGGTCTGGTAGTCTCCGCGGCTCATCTTTTCTATGCCTTCCGACAGGGCTTTGACCGGCCTAGTGAGAAGGCTGGTCACCAGTGCCGCGCTGATCAGGACGCCCGTGGCCGCCAGGAAAAAGATCACCAGCAGCCGGCTCCGCAGGGCATTCATGTCCGCCACCGTGCCTTCGATGCTGCTTTCCAGGACCAGTACGCCGTTTCGCTGGCCGTTCCCGTCCGACAGCGCACACACAAAGCACCCGATCCATCCCGCAGACCTCTGATGGAACCCCATGTCCGAGGTATGGGTCCCCTTCCGGACACTCTCCACCTCATCCAGCGCGGAGAGCATGCCCACCTCCCGGTTTTCCGAATCAAACGTGACCTTTCCGTCCATATCCACAATCAAAAGGCGGCCGCCGATCTGACGAGCCGCCTCTTTGACTTTTTTATACCGGATATCCGCCATCTCCGAGTCTCCGGAAAAAGACACGGAAAGGGTGTTCACCCGGTCCATTTCATACCGGGTCATGTCATTATAGAGCGATCTTCCCACCAGATTCAGCGTGGAAGTCATGACCAGATAGAATGTCAGCAGGATCACGACCATCAGAAGGAAAATGATCCGTACCCGGACGGAGGAAAAAAAATTAGTCCCTGTCCGTAAAATAGTAACCCACTCCCCATTTTGTCAGGATGTATTCCGGTCTGGCGCTGTCCACTTCGATCTTCTCTCTGAGTCTGCGGATATGCACGTCCACGGTCCGGACATCTCCTGAATAATCATACCGCCAGACGGAATGCAGCAGGCGCTCCCGACCGTACACCTCTCCCCGGTTGGTCACCAGCAGCTTCAGCAGATCGTATTCCTTGCTGGTCAGCTTCAGCGGCGTTCCGCGGATGGTCGCGGACTTCTTCTGCATGTTGATCGTCAGGTCCCGGATGCGCAGCACCTTGGATTCATCCTGCTCCTCTCCCATGCTCGTCCGGCGGAAGATGCTCTTGATCCGCGCCTTCACCTCGAGGATGTTGAAGGGCTTGGTGATATAATCATCCGCACCGTATTCCAGTCCCAGGATCTTGTCCATGTCCTCGCCCTTGGCGGTCACCATGACAATGGGCACCCTGGAGCTTTCCCGAATCCGCTGACAGACTTCGATCCCGCTCACCGAAGGAAGCATGACATCCAGCAGAATCATGTCATAGGCTCCCTCTTTGAATTTTTCAAGGGCTTCCTCTCCGTCAGCCGCGTAGTCCGTCTCATATCCGTCCTGTTCGAGGCTGTACTTCAGACCTTTGATGATCAGAGGCTCGTCATCTACGAGCAGTATCCGTTTCGGCATAAACCAATCCTCATCTTCTTTTTTTCCGGGCAGAAGCCCCCTAATGCGATATTCTATTGAACTCCCGGAAAAAAATCAAGTCATTTGTCGCTATATCTTAATGCTATCATATCCTATAAATCAGCGGCTGCCCCGTTGATTTTCCGTCAGGAGGCCCTCTCCCGCTTTCTGAGCATTCTTTCGCGCAGTGATGCCGCCCCCAGCGCCGCGCCAAGGATATAGAGCGGAACCGCCGTCAGGGTGTAGCGCGGGCAGGATTCAAACAAAATGTTAAACAGGCCCGCGCCAAAGAGGGAAAGGCCGATCAGGGCCTGTCCGTACTGTCTGCCTCCGGAAAGCCTGAGCAGCATCCCGGGAACGCTCAATACAAGCACGCTCAGCCAGAGCGCATACATCCAGGTGAAAAAGAATTTGAACCGCTTTCCATCAAGCCGCGTCAGGGAACGCAGCAGCGGCGTGAGGACCCTGTCCTTGGGCTTGATCTCCTCATGAAAGAAATCCGACCCGATGATTCCCCAGCCGAAGGTTCCGTCCCCGTAATTGAATTCGAGCTTGCGCGCCAGATGGTGCAGGTACCCCCAAAGCCCCATGCCCCTGATTCTCTCCAGGGAGGTTGATATCTGCGCCCGCGTCCTTTCCCGGACGGTCGGGAAGCTTCTGGAGTACATGAGGTCCTCAAAGCTGTACATGCCGGCATTCTGTTCATTCTGCCCGATCATGAAATAGTGCCCCGCCCCGAGATTCTGTTCCCGGTCGACGGCGATCATTTTCGTGCTCAGGGTTGCTTCCTGGAGCGGAAACATGACCAGACAGAAGGAGACCAGAACGAGCGCCAGCTTCATGAGCGCCCGCCTTCGCTCCTGGCGCCGGAAGACGGACACGACCTCCAGCCCCAGCACGGCAATCATGGGAATCATGCTCTGCGGCTTGATCAGATACCCCAGCGCACCCAGGACCCCGACGAGGATCCAGGGGCGCTTTTCCCCCTCCTTTTCCCGGACGGCCAGGGACACGATCGCCGTGGGAATGATCAGTGAATACCCGTCCGTATAAGGGACAAAAATCCAGGGGGTAAAGGACATGAGCCCCACATATCCCAGCGACGCGAGCGCCTCTGCGCGCCCCCCGCTCAGGCGGCGGGCAAGCCCCGCAACCAGAAATCCGGTCAGCGCGTTGAGCATACACTGGACGACCACCAGCACCAGCACGCACCGGTCATACCCTGCATCCCCTGCAAAGAACCGAAAGACGGCCATGATCCCTGAAAACAGGAAGGTCAGCAGCAGGTTGTTGGGGCAGGTGGAAAAATAGCCGCTGTCCACATACAGGGGATTGTGGTCCACCGCGATGGTATAGGCATTGTTCATGACAATTCCCGCATCCCAGCCTGACAGATAGTAGCCGTGAAACGCCACGATCACCTGCAGCAAGAAGATGCCCAGCCAGAAAAGTATCCTGACACCCTTGGGAAAGCCCTCTTCGCCGCAGCAGCTGCTCTGGTCCATCAGTGCCGCAATCAGCATCGCCAGGGCACATCCCGTCAGAGCCAGCACCGGCTGCGGCAGAAGCAGCAGCTCCTCCCGCATCAGCCACGGTTCAATGACCGCCATGATGACCGCAAGCGCCAGCATTGTCAGCCCGGCGCACAGCCAGCGGGAGAGGGTGCGCTCCGGGGTACACATCAGTTGATCCTTCATTGCTCACATCCCAAGAAAGAAAAAACATCCCGGAGAGAGTGAACTCTCCGGGAATCGTTGAAGTGCATGTTCACTGCAGAGATCATCTTACAGATCGTTGAGGATCCGGACGATGCTGTTCATGCTGCTCTCAAGCTCCTTGTAGTCAGCTGCGGAGAGAACTTCAACCTGCTGCTGAACATTCTCCGAAATGGTCTGCAGGATGGCCGCCAGTTTTTCACGGCCCGCATCGAGAATCACAATATTGACCACACGGCGGTCATTGTCACCATGCTGACGGTCCACGTATCCCGCCTCGTACAGCTTGTCAATCAGCGGGGTGATGTTGGGCTTGGCAATTCCCAGACGGCGGGACAGCTCGGAAATGGTCATCCGGCCGGTCTCATCCAGCATGGACAGCACCTGAACATGGGACATGGGGGTACCATGGATCCTCTGGACATTCTCCATATGCAGAAGGCGCTTTTTCAGCAGCGGCATCAGTTTCAGCATGTTGACAGAAATGGAATCAGCCAGGGTGGGATCCGTAACGTGTTTCTTGCTCATTTGATTTCTTCCTCCTCTTCATCTTTGCACCTCCGGCCCGGGATGCATCTCCCAAACAGAGAATGAACGACTTAATACACCACACTGAACCTTTGTGCATCCCTATTGTAACGGATAATACATTCTTTTGCAAGTGTAAAATAACAATTTCCCTGTCGTTATTTTGCTGAATCCGCTGTTTTTCACCGTTTTCAATATTCAGGTCCGGATATCTGTCACTTTGTCAGATTCAGTGCTTCCTGAAACCCGGTTTCTTGGGCCTCTCCCTGTTTTACTCTTCATTTTTCTTCCACGGATGATAAGTGGGAACCACGGAGGCCACGGCTTCCACCGCCCGCTCATCGTTGACATCCACCACTTCCTCAAGGGTGTGGAGCATCCGGTCAAAGCGGCTGTCATCCACTTCCTCCACATGGGCGACAAAGATCTTCTTGTGTGCGGTCTTGGTCATCTTGCCGCGCTCGCTGTCCATAAGCAGCTCCTCATACAGCTTTTCCC
>OMRS01000048.1 GCA_900313545.1 uncultured Eubacteriales bacterium
GCCCGGCCTGCCAAAATCCCCGGCGGCGGAGCGCATCGACGTGGATGAGAACGGACGGATCACGGGGCTGTTCTGAGCTGCTGTGTAAATGAAGCATCCGCACCGGCGGATGGGTGATAAAAAACAAACCGCCGCGGACAGGAGATGATTCCTGCCCGCGGCGGTTTGTTTTCGGTTCCGGGAGAAAAGCGGATTCGGGGTGGGTGAGAACGGTGCGGGAAGCTTTGCTTCGCTGCAGGTTCTGCGGACCATACCCGGAAGGCGCTCCCGTCCGTCATGAAATGCCTACCGGAGTATCCACTGGTTGGGCGCGGTGCTCTGATCGATCACCCGGATGCCCTTTTCATCGCACCATGCTTTCAGATCCTTGGCCGCCCACTGTTCTCCGACCATCAGCCACTCCGGGGCGTCAAAGACCATGATTTCAGGCGACAGGGCGTCGTAGAAGGAGCTGGGCATGGACGCGTTTCCGTGGTGACCCGGCTGGACGTACTTTGCGGAGAGCCGCTCCGCACCATACAGCCGCAGCAGCAGTTCCCCCATGGCCGGCTGATGGACATCCCCCATAAACAGGATGCTCTCCTGATGATGGGTCACCTTGAAGACCAGGGAGGAGTTGTTGGGCCAGTCGGAGGCGGTTTCACGGGTCAGATCGTCCCAGGCGCTGAAAAACTCGAAATGCAGGGTCCCCACATCCATCGTATCCCCGCGCTGCATGACCCGGATGTTGTCCGCGCCTGCGGTCGCCTCTGCATATTTCTGGTAGATCTCCGGCACATCCCACCACTGGGCAACTTCGTTAAAGGTCTCCAGATCCAGACCTGTCACGCAGATCTGTCCGATGCTGTCCTTCATCTCAGGATACAGCTCTGCCAGGGCTCCGCAGTGGTCCGGGTGGAAGTGGGTCAGAATCCAGGTGTGAACCTTTCCGCCATGATTGCGGATCACCTTCCGGACCTGGTCCGCGTTTTCCACCCATCCGCCGTCGATGATCACCAGGGTTCCGTCATGTTTGGTCAGGGTGTAGAACATGGACTGACTGCCGGTGGCGTCGACGTACTGGGTGACGGTCCACTCATCCCCGTAGGTGTAGTTCACAAAAAAGGCGGTATAGGCCAGGACGAAGACCGTCAGAAGGACAATTCCAAGACGGATGATCTGTTTGTCACTCCTGTTCCAGCTTGTGGAGGTCTGCCGCTGATGTGCCGCACTGAAGGAAGGGGAGACACGGATGTCTCCGGGTCTTCCCGGCGGATTTCAAAGGGAAAGCCGGTGCTCAGCCGTCGCAGGCGCTGCTTTGGGCCAGACGCAGCAGGGTAAAGGGATCCCCGGCTCCCTCCGGCAAAAGCGCCGCGCAGCTCTCGGCCAGTTCCTGCATCTGTCCCAGCAGGGCGCGCACCCGGGTGGAGGAAATGCCGTTATAGGCGGAGGTGTCCACATCCAGGACCCGCAGCCCGTCGCCCAGGGCGGTGAGGAAGGGGGAGGCCTTGATCACTGCCTGGCAGTCTTCGCCCTGACGGGGCATGCAGGCGATGCCGAATTCGCGGGCCATCTCGGGCACGTAGCGCCACAGGTGGTCCAGCTCGGGAAGCTTGTCGCTGCCCAACAGCAGCATGCCGTGGAGTCCATCCCGGTCACGCAGACGGCACAGGGTTTCATAGGTGCGGGGCTGGTGGTCCATGTCCAGCTCAATGGAGGAGACCCGCATCCAGGGATGGACGGCGGCGATCTCCTGAAGGAGCCAAAGCCGCTGCGCATCCCCGAAGGCGAAGTCCTTGTGCTGACTTTTGCGGATGTACTCCGCCCGGGAGGGGACAAAGACCACCTGCTCCAGTCCGCTGGAGAGCAGGCTGGCATGGGCGGCCCCGATGTGGGCCAGGGTGGGCGGGTTGAAGGCACCGCAAAAGACCAGCGCGCGCGTCATAGGGTGCCCTCGCCGGTGGAGGAGAGAACGGGAGGCATATGGCGCTTGAAGGCATTGGCCCGTTCCCGCCTGCGGATCTGTTCGTCAGTGGCGGCATCCCCGCAGGTGCCTTTGCGGATATAGTCGTGGATGCTCTGATAGGAAAGGCCCATCTTTTCCTCGTCGCTCATGCCGGACAGGCCGTCGGTGGGTGTTTTGACCACCAGGTGCCGGGGAATCTCCGGCAGGGTGAGACCGACCTGCACCACCTCCACGCTGGTGAGGGAGAGGAGGGTGGCAAAATCGCAGGAGGTGTCCCCGTCCCTGGTGCAGTAGCCCACGGTGGCCTCGGAAAGGTTGCCGGTACCGGCAAGGCGCGCCCCCAGGGCCTGGGTGATATAACGGAGGGTGGTCATGCGAAGACGCGGGCCCACATTGATATCGCTTTCCCGGCTTTCGGGAAGGTCAAAGCCTTCCCCGTCGCCCGCATGGATTGCCGCATGGAGGGCGCGGTGCATGGCGCCGATATTGACGGTGCGCGCATGGATGCCCAGGGCGCGGCAGACCTCCATGGAATCGGCGATGTCCGCCTGCTCGCCGTCGGGCATCATGACCCCGTAGACGTTCTCCGGCCCCAGGGCCCGGGCGCACAGGGCGGCGGTCACGGTGGAATCCTTGCCGCCGGAAATTCCCACCACCACCCGGGTGAAGCCCTGCTGTGCGGACAGGCGGCGGATGTTGTCAATCAGATGGTCGCGCGCGGCGACGGCATCAAAGCTGTCTGTCATGGTTTTTCCCTCCCTGCTCGTTGAGCATCTGCATCTTCATCTGATAATAAGCCGGGGACATGTCCAGATAATGGATGTGCGGGTTGGAGAAGCGCTGTTCCTCCTGCCAGATTTCCGTCTTCAGCTGGAAGCGGACCCGGTCGGCAATCGTGCGGATTTCCTCAGGCTCCTGGGTCCGGATGCCCGAACGGATGACGCACTTCTGAAGCTTGCGCGCGGTGCAGTTGATAAAGCTTTTCTTTTTCCAGGGACGCATCGGATCCACGAAGGGGTATTCCTCATCCAGGTTCACCGTTTCTCCGGCCATGGTGATCAGGTCGGCCAGCGCCATGCCCCTCTCGTCATACACGCGGTAGACATCCTTGAGCCCCGGGTTGGTGGTCTTTTCAACGGTATCGGAAATCTTGATGCGGGGATCAAACACCCCGTTCTTTCCCACGGCGCACAGCTTGTACACGCCGCCGAAGACCGGTTCGGAGCGGGCGGTGATCATGCGCTCGCCCACGCCGAAGCCGTCGACGCAGCCGCCCTGGGAGAGGATGGAGGTGATGGTGTATTCGTCCAGACTGTTGGAAATGATGATTTTGGCCTCCGGGAACCCGGCGTCATCCAGAAGCTTGCGGGACTTGCGGGTGAGATAGGCCAGGTCTCCGCTGTCGATGCGGATGCCGAAATTGCGGGAGCGGATGCCGGATCTGCGCATCTCTTCAAAGACCCGGATGGCATTGGGCACACCGCTGCCGAGCACATCATAGGTGTCCACCAGCAGGATGCAGTTGTCGGGGTAGCGCTCGGCGAACTTGCGGAAGGCCAGCAGTTCGTCCTTGTAATACATGACCCAGCTGTGGGCCATGGTGCCGGAGACGGGAATGCTGAAACGCTGGCCGGCAAGGACGGTGGCGGAGCCGTTGACGCCGCCGATCATGCAGGCGCGGGCCCCCAGCACGGCCGCGTCGTTGTTGTGGGCCCTGCGCGCGCCGAAATCGGAGACCATCCGGCCGCCGGCCGCACGGACCACCCGCTGCGCCTTGGTGGCGATGAGGGACTGATGGTTGAACTGGGTCAGGATTTCGGTCTCCACCAGCTGGGCCTCCACAATGTCCGCCACCACGGTGATGACAGGTTCATTGGGGTAGATGATGGTGCCCTCGGGGAAGGCGTACACATCGCCGGTGAAATGGAAGGTGGACAGCCAGTCAAGGAAGCGGCTGTCGTACAGGCCCAGACTGCGCAGATAAGCGATGTCCGCCTCGTCAAAATGCATGTTTGTCAGGTAATCCACGATCTGCTCAAGGCCTGCAAAGATGGCAAAGCCGCCTCCGTCCGGATTGCGGCGGTAGAAGACATCGAAGGCGACCTTGGTGCCCTGCTGGTCAGGATCCAGGAAATACCCGTTCGACATGGTCATCTCATAGAGATCCATCATCATGGACGGGTTGTCGGCATATTTGTTCACGGAAATCCTCCTTTGTCCGGCATGGGGAAACCGGTCTGTGATGATATCACAGAAGGGCCCCTGGGTTTAAATATAAGTCGTGGCACAGCATAATGCGCGGGAATGGGAATGTCAAGCTTCAAAACATCCTTTGAGAAAAGGAAAAAGCGGGAAACAACCATTTTCAAAAATGGGAAAAATGAACAAAAATGACACGGGAATTTTGGAATGCAAAAAGGCGCGCGCCTGCGGGGCACAGATTGCGGAAGGGCAATTTGGGGTGGTATACTCTTCGAAGGACTGAAGGTCCCAGTTCATCACAAGGTGAGGTGATTTCATGGACGCCGGCGATTATGGCGGGCGATGCGGCGATGGCAGCTGCGACGTGCCCTTATGCAGTGGACCGGCATCTGTGAGCCGGACCGGGTGCTCCAGCAGACATTGCCCTTTCTGGCAGCGGTCAATGCGGCCCTGACGGCAGGGGGAATCACAGTTCCGATGCCCGTGGGCGCGTGACCGCTTCCGTTGATTCGAGTAAACGGAAGGAGGGGCCCCGATGGACGAGGAAAAGGAGAAAATCGAAGAACAGTCCCAGGAAAGGGAAAAACGGGAAGGACAGTCCCAGGGAAAGGAAAAGCGGGAAGGTCAGTCCCAGGGAGACGTGCAGGTCAGGGACTATGATCAGGAGATTGTGGGGATCATCCGTGCAGGTCTGTCCCCCATGCTGCTGCGTGAAAAGGTGCTCAGCTATCATGAAAATGACATTGCGGAAGCACTGCCTCAGCTGACGGCCGATGAACGCAGCCGCCTGTTCAGTGTCCTGGATTCCCAGACGCTCACCGACATCCTGGACTATGCCGAGGATGTGGGCAAGTACTTTGGGGAGATGAACATCAAAAAGCAGCTGGAGATTCTGGGGTTCGCAGAGGCGGACACCGCAATCCGGTACCTGCGCGAGCTCCCCAAGACCGAACGCAAGACCCTCATCGACCTGATGGACGATGACGACAAAAAGGATATCGCGCTGATCGGGTCCTTTGACGAGGACGAGATCGGCAGCAAAATGACCACCAACTACATCCGCATTCCCGTGGGGATTTCCGTGCGGGAGGCCATGCGGGAACTGGTGGAGCAGGCTGCGGAACACGACAACATCTCCACCCTCTATGTGGTGGACAAGGATGGCGTGTTTTACGGGGCCATCGACCTGAAGGACCTGATCATCGCGCGGGAAGGCGCCACGCTTCGTTCGCTGATGCGCTCTTCCTACCCCTATGTGTACGCCCATGAGCAGGTGGACGACTGTATCGAGCGCATCAAGGCCTACTACGAGGACTCCATCCCCGTGCTGGACGACAACAACCGTCTGGTGGGCGTCATTACCGCCCCCGATGTGGTGGAGGTCGTGGATGAGGCCATGGGCGATGACTACGCGAAGTTTGCGGGCCTGTCCTCCGAGGAGGACCTGAAGGAGCCTGTTTTCAAGAGCATGGGCAAGCGTCTGCCCTGGCTGATCGTGCTCCTGTTCCTGGCCCTCATCGTTTCCAGCGTGGTGGGCATTTTTGAGGGCGTGGTCGCCCATCTGACCCTGATCATCAGCTTCCAGTCGCTGGTTCTGGACATGGCCGGTAACGTGGGCACGCAGTCCCTGGCCGTGACCATCCGGGTGCTCATGGATGAGAACCTGACCGGACGCCAGAAACTCGGCCTGGTCCTCAAGGAGGCCCGGGTGGGACTGCTCAACGGCCTGGTGCTCGGCACCGGATCCTTTGTGCTGATCGGACTGTTCGTGATGTTTGCCAAGGGCAGGCCGGCACCCATGGCGTTTGGCGTGTCCGCCTGTACGGGCATCGCCCTGATGATCTCCATGGTGCTCTCCAGCCTTGCGGGCACCACGATTCCCATGCTCTTCAAAAAACTCAAGGTGGACCCGGCAGTGGCTTCCGGTCCCCTGATCACCACCATCAATGACCTTGTGGCCGTGGTTGTCTATTATGGCATGGCCTGGCTGCTGCTGATCAATTTCATGAAGCTGTAAAGGCGGTGCCTGGATGTTTCGCTGGCTGAATTCTCCCGGGGAACAGATGAAATTCGCGTTTGTTCTGGGAAATGCGCTCGTATGGATATTTGCCTGGTCAAACGGGTATGTGCCTCCGCCGGGCCTGGGCGGGCGGCTGGGAGCCTATCTGGGGTGCGCCCTGGTGGCTGCGGTCTTTCCCGGACTGCCGGCCTGGCTTCTGATCAGGCATTTTGCGAAGAAAAAGGGAGAAGACGGGGATTTCTCCAGAAAATCCAAATGAATGAAAAAGACGCTTCCGGTTCCCGGAAGCGTTTTTTAGCCCGGACATTCCGGGGAAAGGAAGGCGCTTGATGAAATCAAGGAAGGCAGGATGCCTGCTTGCGGGACTGCTGCTGGTGCTCGGCTGTGCCATGGCGGATGCGGAGGTGCTTCTGGGCGGCTGGTGGGATGCCGGGGCGGAGGTGCTCTCCGGGGCGGACCGGCAGCTGCGGTCACGGCTGCAGGGAGAGGCGGCCGACTGGCAGGCGGTGGAAGGCGTACTGGGGGAAGGCTGGTGGACAGCCGGAGACGAGGAACTGAAGCTGGCCTGTGAGCAGGTGGAAAACCACCTGGCCAGTCTGCAGCAGACGACGGCGGCAGGCGGCGAAGGTCAGCCCCTGAGCCTGGAGGACATGCAGCAGGCCGCGCCGGCTGAAATGTCCGTCCTGGAGATCCCGCAGGTGCTGCAGGCCGTTGAAAGCCCGGATGGGGGACAGGCCCCGGCGGATGCGCTCCTCCCGGAGGATGCGGAAACGCCGGAAGCCATGGAATCTCCGGTTCCGGAGATCACGCCGGTCCCTACTTCGACTCTGCTGCCCACGGCCACGCCCGTCCCCACCCCGACTCCGCTGCCCACGGCCACGCCCAAGCCCATTCCGGGCATGGATCCGGTGGCTACGGATGAACCGGTGGTTCCCCTTGACCCGCTGGCGACCCCGACCCCGGTCGTGACGGCGAAGCCGGAGGAGCCTTCCGTTGGAAGGCGGCTGCTGCTCACCGGCACGGAGCAGGCGAAACTGTGGTTTACCGGCCAGATCCGCCAGCGCCTCAACGGCGAAGTGCTGCTGGGGGTGGAGCTGGTCAATGAAGGCAGAAGCGCTGTGGAAGCGGAACTGACGGGACTGTGGATCAATGATGTGTCCGTCAGCGCCGAGCTGTGGATCAAGGCCGAGGGGCAGGACAGAGCCATGGGAACCGTCGTGGCAAACCTGCAGCCCGGTACCGGGATCACCCGTCTCAGCTTCGAGGCGGTCCTGAGAAAACCGAAGGGATTGTTCGAAAGGGAAGGGGCGCTTCTGACAGAGCCTGTCCGCGTGGATACAGGCAATCCATAGCCCTGACGGGAGCCTTCGGGCTCCCAGTTTATGTTCCGGGGGGCGGCATGTTTGAAGACTGCGAAGGAGGCGGAGCGTTGATTCGAAAGGCATTTCTCAAATCCCTGCCGGTCATGGCAGGCTACGTGGTCCTGGGGATGGGATTCGGTATTCTGCTGCGCGCTGCGGGCTACGGTCCCCTGTGGGCCCTGGCCATGAGTCTGCTGATCTATGCAGGGTCCATGCAGTATGTGGGA
>OMRS01000015.1 GCA_900313545.1 uncultured Eubacteriales bacterium
ACAGTCGAAAAGTCCAGCCCATGTTCACCGTCTCCGGCTTCACCGGTTTTATGATGACGGCGTTCAAAGCCGAGGGCTTCGAAGAGCGCGATGGCCTCCTCAGGTTTCCTGGTGAGAATCATCGGGTTGAATGTGGTGATCTTCATGGTCACTCCTCCTTCATGGTGAATTTGTGCATATACTACCTTCCATCCGGCGGAATTTCAAGAAGGACCTGCTGTATTCCCGGCAGGTGACGGCAAGTTGCGCTGCTTCGGCAGTTCCAAACTTCCGCGTGTCGCCTGCCCAAAGCGCCTGCTGCCGTGGTGTCGGCGACCGCCGTTACGACGGCATCGCCTCCCTCCTTCATCCTGCATCTGCCGCCTGAGCCTGTGCATTTTATCAGCCTTGGCGGGCACTCCCGGCCGGCGGCCGGACATTTGAAGCCGGACATGTCGCGCGGGCACACCGCCTCGGATGCCGAGAAGCGGATCTTCTCCTGCCCGAACATGGCCTGCAGCGGTCCTGGCGGCGGCATCGGACAGACGCCGGAACCGGTGAAGCGGTTTGCCGGGGAGGAGCAAAGGCAGCCATCTCCCGCTGCCGTTTGACAATGTGGAACATTTGGTTGACAGGGAGATGAAAAGGGTATATGTATTGAGAGATTTGGCTGCTGCCCGTTTGGGGGGCAGATCTCTCCTTTGATAATGTCGCGGACAGGAAGGTTCCCGGGTTCACAGGGCCCTGCAGGCCCTCCGTTCGAATTCTCACTTGTCACAGGATAGAGTTTGAAATATACTACTCAACCGGAATAAGGAGCGATGCGGCCGGCCGCCCCTGCACCATGAGAACCCGGCGTCGTCCCCTGCTTCGGGAACCGGATTCGGGGCATCCCGGCCTCATTCCGCCCCCGGCAGCGGATCATCGTCCGTTTCGCCGATATGGACAGCAGCAGCATGAAAGGAGGAAGGAAAGAGAACACACACCGCGCGACGCAAACCGGTCCGTCCAACGCAGGGACGGAACGCAGAACCCTTTTTGAAACATCAGGCGAAGATTCCTTACCCGGGAGATTCCCTGCCCATCTGACCCCAAGTGAAATCCCGCGGAGCCGCCCGCAGAAGGGGCTCCCTCCGCACTGACTCCGGCCCAGTCAGCCCCGCCTGGCCTGATTTTATCCGTCTGCTGATCCTGCGGATAAAATCAGGCCATGAGGGGAATGGCACGAAGCAGCCCGCCCCGCAAGACCGTCGGGCAGGCAGGGCGCTGCCAAGGCAGCTCCCAAGTAATCCATCAACAAGAAAGGTTACAAGAAGAATGGATGCAACAAGCAATCTGACCCCCAGCGAACAGGCCGTCGAAGCCCGTATCGCCGATGGAAGCATCATCGAGCAGAAATGCTGGCAGTTTATCCGTGAGCTGAATTCCGTCTCCGAAGAGAAGCTGAATGCAGTCGCCCTGACCCAGGGGGATCGCGAGTTCACCTACCGTCAGATGTTCCGGATGTGGGAACGCTATGCAGAAGTATTTACCGCCCTGAACATCACGGAGCAGAATCAGAGCCGCGTCGTTCTGATCTCCGCACAGGACTCCAAGGCGACCTTTGTTATCTATGCCCTGAACATGCTTGGCGTTCCCGTATCCATCGCCCACTTCATGGATGTGCTGGACGAGGAGGCATGGGAGAGGCTTGTCGAGAAGGAAGGCATCACGGACGCGGTCCTCTGCTCCCAGTGGATCCAGCCCAAGGTGCTGCAGCGGGTCATGGACACCAAGGAAAAAACCGGCCTGCGCAACGTGATCGTGTATGAGACCCCCATCGGCGACCCCTTTGCTCCTGAAGGATTCGACCTGCTCAACAGCGTCAACTACATGCGCCTCAAGCGCTGCGACGGCGCGCTCTTCATGGACGAGCTGCTGAACAAATACGATGCGACGCCCATCGCCTACGGCAACGGGAACAACCTCGACGATGCCGTGATTATTCACTCTTCCGGCACCACCGGCGGCATCCACAAGCCCATTCCCCTGTCCGACCGGGGACTGAACGAGGCCGTTGCCAGACTGCTCCGGCACGAGCGCTTCTCCATGCTGAGGGGCAAAACCGTCTCCATCCTCGCCCTGGATCTCTCCTACTCCTACGGTCTGGTGGACATGATGCACCTGCCCCTCTGCTTCGGCGGAAAGATCGTCACGATTCCTCTGGGAGACTTCAACCCCCGCTTCACTCAGGCCATCACCGAATACGGAGTCACCATCTATTTCGGAAATCCGTGGACCGTGGACAAGATGCGCCTCGTCGTCCCCAAGCCGGACCTCTCCTCCCTTTCCTTTGTGTTCGTGGGCGGTTCCTACTACTCCGCGGAAGCGAAGAAGCGCTATGACGAGTTCTTCCAGAGCTGCGGGGCACAGGTACGCACCTGCAACGGATACGGCATTTCCGAAGCCGGCGCCGCCTGCATTCTGGCGGATGCCGAACGGGAGGATGACGCCATCGGCCGCCCGCTGCCCGGCGTGAAGGTCAAGCTCTACGATGAGGATACCGACACCTATTACAACATTGAGGACGGCCAGCGCACCGGCGTGCTCTTCCTCTCCACTCCCTCCGTGAGCTGCGGAAGGATCGGCGATCATGAATTCTTCTCCCTGACGGAGATCGACGGAGAGAAGTACCTCAACACCTTTGACATGGTCTCCGTGAACGAGGACGGCACCCTTGCCTATGCGGGCCGGATGAACAAGTACTTCGTCAACAATGAGGGCATCCGTTTCAACGCGGGTCTGGTGGAGACCGCGGTATCCGGCCAGGTCGGAATTGAGGCCTGCGCTCTCGCTCCCATGTATGACAAGATTCTCCACGACAGCTTCCCCGTTCTCTATGTCCAGACCGCCGGAGACCCGGTGCAGCGGATCAACACCGTGCGCCAGGCCCTGTACAACGTGTTTGTCCGGGACGGCAAGATCGTCGATTCGAACCTGCCCGGTCAGTGCGTCATCATGGACGATATCCCCTTTACCGCCTCGGGCAAGGTGGATGGCCAGCGTCTCCTGCGTGAAAACAACAACGGAACGCGCTATGTGGTCAATGCCGTCCGTGTGCAGGGCCAGCTGACGGACATCCGTCTGGATCTTGCGGACCTCAACATGATCTCTCTCACGGGCATCCCGGATGAGATCGAGGGCAAGTTCCAGAAGATGCTCAATGCGATGTATCCCGTCAACGGCAAGGGCAGCAAGGATCAGAAGTCCGGCCGCAAAAAGAAGAGCAAAAAGAACCCGTTCATGAAGACCGGCAAGGGCACGGAGTTCATGGAGAAAATCTTCCCGCAGATGGGTATGGACTGGAAGGAAATCGTGAAGGAGCTCATGGAGGAGCTCTGGAAGCAGATGCCTTTCAAGCAGCAGGGCGAAGGCGAGCCTGGCAAGACCCTGTCGCTTCAGGACCTGATCCGTATGGGTGCGGAATTCATCGAGTATGTGCTCCCGGTCAGCATGCAGCTTCCCTTCTCGCTCTCCAGCATTGCGGATATCCCCCAGTTCCCGGGAATCCCGTTTGCTCCGGCAAAGCAGGATAAAGAGGACGAAAACGCCCAGGGCACCAATCTCCCGTCCCCCTTCCCGTGCTATGCGCAGGCGAAGGAGGGCAAGGACGGCAAGCCTGCCCTGAAGTGGCCGGCCATGGCGTATCCCTTCCTTGTTCCTCCGAAGAGCAAGGACGCGGCTCCGCAGTGGAAGGTCCTGGTGGTACCGTTCCCGATCCCGCAGATGCAGCAGCAGGCAAACGCCGCTCAGCAGTGGCCCTTCCCCTTCCCGCAGATGCAGCAGCAGGCAAACGCCGCTCAGCAGTGGCCCTTCCCCTTCCCGCAGATGCAGCAGCAGGGT
>OMRS01000069.1 GCA_900313545.1 uncultured Eubacteriales bacterium
GCAGGGAATCCATTCCCTGACGCATGCTGTTTTCAATCACGTATGCCGTGCCTTCGATATCGATGGCCCGGTACCCTGTGAGAATTTCGTACTCCGTGTTTGCGGTTCCCCCGCCATACTGGCTCACCAGAAGATTGCCCTGCCATCCTTCCGCCTGGAGTCTCCGAAGATTGGACAGCGGATCCTCCGATACCGTGATGTCCGGATCCCGGCAGATGTCATACAGGCTTTCACACATGAAAAAGAAGATATCGGGAGCCTCTTCCGCCTTCCGGGGGACAGGGCCGGAGGAAAGCATCCGGTCCACCGTTTCCTTACTGTAGTCATCCGGTTCCCGGATCTTTCTGGGCAGTGTACAGGTGAATCCGCCAAAGAGTCCGTTTTTCTGATACAGCTCAATCTGGCTGAACGCGGCCGTATTGCTGTAGGCCTCCATTCCGGAGATCCCCAGCACGGCCATCAGTCCCGCTGCCAGGGCTGCCTGCGCAAGGCGCCAGCGCCACTTCTGTCTGGACAGGTGAATGCCGCACATCAGCAGGACAGTCAGCACCACCAGCGCTATCAGGAGCCAGGTAAAGCGATCCATGGGGAGCTGATACCTGATCCCCGCCGAGAATCCCTCAGAGATCTGATAAATGTCCGAAAACTTGAAGGGTTCCTCCCGAAGATAGATTTTGAATTTGTTGACGAGGGCAAAGACCGTCAGTACGCCCGCGGAGATTCCGCACGACAGACCCGCCCTCCTTGAAAGGGCCAGTACAAGCAGGGCCAGAAGCAGCACAAAGAGCACCTGTCGCCCATAGAACATCCTGTAGCTTCCCGCCCAGAGGACCCCCTCATGAATGGATCCCCGCCAGATGCACTCTCCAAGCAGGGCCACCACCGCTGAAAAAAGAAGCAGCACTCCAAGGCCCGCCAGCATACGCGGAAGGGCCCCTGTTTTCCTCGTCTTCATCATTCGACTCCTATCAGCGCATCATTGCTGTATACCCTGATTCCCGGGAACGGTTCATGCACCAGGGTCACCACAATGGTTCCCGGCGTTTCAAACCAGTCCGCTCCAAAGTGCACCCGGGTCCATTCTCCAGGTACGATCTCCCCGGATGGCTCGCCGTTGAGCAGAAGCGTGGTTTTGGGGAATGTCTGCAGGACGCGGGAGATCAGTCCCACATCCACATCCCCCGAACCCAGGGGAATCATGGTCACAGGGGCCCCGGTCTGCGGGTCCACAATCCCGTACAGACTGTTCATGGGCTTATAGCGAAGGAATCTGGGAACGGCACACACCAGGATCAGCAGCAGCACAAGCAGTACCGCCCCCCTTGTCAGCAGTCCCCGGAAAGACAGATTGTCATCCGTCCAGACAGGTGTTTGTTTCTTCATGTTTCTCTTCCGTTTCTCTCTACCTGAAATCAGCGGGATTCAGGTCATCGGTATAGATCATGTCAAGACCCATGTCCAGCAGCCGGCGGGCCATCCGGGGATCATTGACGGTATGGGTTGCCACATGGATTCCCGCTTCCTTCCAGGGAGCAATGACATCCAGATCTTTCTCGTCACAGGGAAAGGTAATAAATCCCAGTCCTGTTTCCCTGCACACGTCCAGGACGGAATCGATGTTCCAGATTGCCGTATAGTACAGGGTGTAGATGACGGAGGAAAATGGATAGAGCGCCATCAGGTCATGAAGCATCTCCACGCTGTACACCTGCGGCACGATGCGCTGCAGGATGGATGCATCCGCCTGCCCGGCAGCCTCAAGAATCCGCGTAAACTGAAGCAGGTATTCCTCCCGCTGCGCATATTTGGTGTCAGTAATCACCACAATCTCCGGATACTCGCGCATCAGCGCGATCAAATCCCGGATATCCAGCCGTGTGTATTCCCCCGTTCCCCGCATGAATTCATCATAGGGACCGGCACCGTTGTGCGTCAGAACCAGGGCGCCTTCCGGAGTCAGGGCCATATCCACCTCAAAGATCCGGTATCCGAGATCATAGGAATGGTGAAACGCCTCCAGGGAGTTGGTATAGGCCCGTCCTTCAAGTCCGCCCATGGCATGCGCAATCAGGTGTTCCCCTCCCATCCAGTCATAACGAAACTGGTAATGCGGTACTTCTCTTCCCCTTTGGCGCATGGCGGCATTTCTCTGACTTAGCCGCGACAGCTGGTCCACCTGTCCCTCCAGCGCCCACAGATGGTCCTGTATCCCCGCGCGGAGCCTGTTCACCGCAAAGTTTCCCGCCGCCAGGATTGCGCCAAGTGCCAGCAGCGCCCCGCACGCGACAGCAATCCTCCTGAGACCCCTTCTCATTTCCTGCCCTCTCCTTCCGCATGCTTGTTTCCGATTATATCCAGAGCCATAACAGAATTCAAGACGTGCCGCTTTCTCTGCAAAACCGTGCCGGCTGGCGGAATTCCGGCAGCCGGCACGCTCGTTCAGTTGTCAAGTCTGCAGGTCATTTCCTCCACCTGCTCAACCAGGGATGCGACAGTTTTCACCGTTTCCCGGGCAGCACAGCCGTCCCGGATCTCCACGCCGGCCAGCCTGGCAAATTCCCCGGGAGTCACCCGTCCCCCGGCCGCCAGCGCCTGCATCCAGCGCCGCCGGGCCGGTTCCCCCTCCTCCTGGATGGCACGGGCCATCCGGGTGCCGATGGACAGGCCGGCGCTGTAGGTATAGGAGTACAGGCCCATATAATAGTGAGGCTGGCGCATCCAGGTCAGCTCCGCGCCGGGAAGGATCCGAACCTCGCCTCCCCAGAATGTCTCCAGGACCTCCCGCATCATGCCGGACAGGTCACCGCCCGTCAGGGCCTCTCCGGCGTCCACCCTGCGGTAAACCTTCCGCTGCCATACCGCCTCCAGCAGGTGGGTCACGCAATTATGGTAGTAGGTGTCCCCGATCAGGCAGGACAGCACCCACCTTCGACGCCTGGGGTCCTGTGTCCTTTGAAGCAGGCTCCCGGCCATCACCACCTCGTTCAGGGTGGACGGCGCTTCCAGGAGATATCTTGACGGTTCCGCGTCAAACACCGGACATTCGCGGTGGATCAGTTCGAAGTGAAGGGCATGTCCCAGCTCATGGGCAAGAGTCAGGACATCGCTCATGCGGTTTTGCCAGGTCATGAGGATATAGGGATGGCATCCGTAGGGACTCTCACAGAATCCGCCGGTGTCCTTGCCCTCATTCTGGGCCACGTCGATCCAGCGCCCGGAAAAGGCGCGGCGGATCACCGTTTCCATCTCCTCTCCCAGCGGACGCAGCCCTTCCAGCAAAAGGGCTTCGGCTTCCCCGCTCTCCAGTTCCGGACCCGCGTCCGGATCAAGCGGCAGCTTCAGGTCCGCGAAGGTCATCTGGTCCAGATGGTGCACGCGCGCCAGGAGCCGGACATAGCGGCGCATGGGCACGGCAATCCCTTCAAAAAACGCATCCAGGTGGGCGTCATACGCTTCCCGGCTGACCCGTTGTTCCTCCAGAAGCATGTCGATGACGGAGTCATATCCCCTCAGTTCGGAAAGGATCTTCTCCTGCCGCACCTGGGCCAGGTATGCAGCCGCCGTGGCATTCTCCACGCTGCGAAGTCGCCCTGAAAACGCCTCAAAAGCCGCCCTGCGCACACGGGAGTCTTTCTCATACTCATAGCGGTCCTCAAAGAGAGAGTACCCCAGAGGATATTCCCTGCCATCCACCTCAAAGGGGTCGAAGCGGAGATCCGCCAGTTTGATCGTCCGGTACATCCGGAAAGGCAGGTCAAACACGGGCGCCAGGCTGGAGAGCACCCGCTCCCCTTCCTCCCCCAGGGCATGGGGACGGGACCGGATCAGGTCTTCCAGAAACCGTCCAAAGCGGGGATGCGCGGACGCCACTTCCCGGAGCAGCTCGTCCGGGCACCCTCTCAGTTCGTGGGGGATAAAGGATACCCTGGCGTCCGCGCGGCCAAGCCGTTCCGCCGTCTGCTGCTCCAGGGCCTGGGCTTCCGGCTGCGTATAGTCGACGGCCAGGGACAGCTCCGCATAGCAGCCAGCACGGTTTTTCTTTTCCAGATATCCTTCCAGCAGGGACAGGCATCCGGCAATCTGTTCAGGGGCCGCAAGTCTTCCCCGGAAGTCCTGAAGCCTCCGGACCAGCTCCTCCGCCTGTGTCAGGTCCCGGAGCATGTGCCCGGGGGTTTCATACAGGTCCTTCAGGTCCCATGTCAGGTTCTCCGGGACTTCAGCCCGTCTGGGCAGCGACATGTATTCTCCTTTCTACACCGCCACTCCCCGGGAGTGTTCCCTGAGGAACTCCAGGAATTCCTGCTCCGGGATGGGTTTTGAGAAATAGAAACCCTGACAGTAGCGTACCCCGAGAGCCTCCAGCATCTGGAGCTGAGCCGCGGTTTCCACGCCCTCCTGCACCACCGTGCGCTGCATGTTGTGGCACAGTGCGACGGCGTTCATGTGGATCAGGCGTCCCCTTTCGCTCTTTTCGGCGTTCCACAGGATTTCCCGGTCGATCTTGATCATCTCAAAGTCCATGTTGAAGATTTCGGACATGTTGGAATACCCGGTGCCAAAGTCATCGATGGAGGTTTCAAACCCCATCCCGCGCAGGACATCCTCCATTCTGCGGAACATGCCGATATTCTGGACCGCCGCGGTCTCCGTAATCTCCAGGGAAAACATGGAGGCAGGCAGGTGGTGGCGCTCCAGTATTCGGGAAAAGCATTCCACCAGGTTCTTTTTCATGCACTGCACAGGGGACAGGTTCACCTCGATCAGGTGAAGGCCCAGTTCCCACACGCGGTTCTCCGCCGCAAAGGCGCAGGTCTTTTCAAACACCTGCTCGCCGATCTGCACCACGGTCCCGTTGCGCTCCGCCACCCGGATAAACTCATCCGGAGGCACAGCCCCCAGTTCCGGGTCCTTCATGCGCACCAGCGCCTCGCAGGAATGAAAACTGCGGGTCGTGGTGTCATAGATGGGCTGGAAATACACTTCCAGGGTATTCTCCGACAGGGCGCGGTGGATGGCCTGCTCCACCTGGAAGGTCCGCTGAATGGACTTGACGGCCTCGCCCCGGATGAGCGGGGAGGCATTGATATCCATGAGGGTATCCTCATCCATCATGAGGATCTGTTCCACCCGGTTCACATCCTGGGGTACCATGAGTTCGATCAGGCGTACGGTGAACACGGCGGAAAACCCTTCCGACTCCCAGGGATGCTCGAACCGTTCACGCACGCGGGCCGTCATGGCATCCGCCTGTTCCCGGCTGTACGTGCGTATCACCAGGGCATACTTGGCCTGGCCATAGCAGTAGACATTCCGCTGTCCCACCTGCTCCCCCAGCCAGGCGGAAAGGGTGTGCAGCTGGCTTTCGATCGTTTCATAGCCCAGCAGGTAGCTGTAGCTGTGCAGGTTGCAAAGGCGGATCAGCAGCACCGCAAACTGGCTGTCCGACCCGATCAGGCGCTTGAGGTCAATGGTCAGCGCATGGCGGTTGTAGGCGCCGATCTCCCTGTCATACACCGCCGATTCATCGTCGATGGTCAGCAGGATGCCCAGATAGACGCAGGCCTGGGAGAACAGCTCAATCTTGAATCCCATGAAAAAGAACTGCACCACCACCGCAGAGGCGGCCACCACCTGAAACAGGAGGATCATGACAATCCGCTTGCGGCTGATGGCCCGGCTGTAGCGGATGACATGGATCGTAAACAATCCGGCAAAATAGAGGGCCGCAAAATACAGACAGGGCATCCAGGGGCCGCGGAAATACTCATTGGCGGCATCGAAATAAAACAGACAGCCTGTCATGGGGTTCAAAAGGAACAGGAGCATCACAAGGGCCAGGGGAGACATGAGCAGGGCATACACGCGCAGGGGCCTTCGTTCACTGATGCCGGTCACCATGGTCACATAGATGTAGAACATGGCCGGCACCAGGTTGTGCAGCACCAGATACCCGTAGGCAAAAAACTCCAGGGCCGTCCTTGAAAAATGGACATCCGGATAATGGGACAGGGTGGACAGCAGATCAAACACCGCACTTGCCAGGCCGTTGAACACAATCACAACCAGCAGGCGATTTTCCCTGCTGCGCATGTCCTTGATGGTGACGGCGCAGCCGATAAACAGAAGCGATATGAGGACTGCGGCCCCGTCCAGGTCCAGATTGGACAGAAACA
>OMRS01000002.1 GCA_900313545.1 uncultured Eubacteriales bacterium
ACGGCTCCTTCTACGATGTAGACCGCGGTGCGGCTCCGGATTACACCCTCACCAATACTGAGATCTTCTATAACCGTGAGGCCCTGACGGAGTACATCAACACACTTCCGTAATTCCATGACAGAGCGTCTCTTTGAGGAGGCGCTTTTTCCTTTTCATGGATTCGCCTAGCCAAGCCAGAAGGGTCCTTGATGTTTCCGTTAGAACTGAGAGACCTCGAAGCGACCCTGGTGGGGGATTGAAAAACCTTGTCAGGGCCGCTTTAGCTATATATATAAACGTTATATTAGTGTTATCACGTCATAAAGGGTGTAAATGGGAGATTATTACAACACCTTCAGAAAATAATCATCAAGGATCCGAGTGCACTTCCATTTAAAATAGTCCTCCTCTTCCTCACGACTACCGAGCTTTTTATACTCACATACCTTTGCCATAGTTTCATAGAAATCCTTATCCCCAGGGAGACGATCCAAAATGGACAGCATCATTCCATCATCTTCAAAATAGTTATCCTTAACTAACTTCATGTTCTCAACGGTCCGTTGTGAGAGCCCCAGTGTCTCGACAATAGGTTTATCTTCCTTATCTATACCTGTAATGAGATAATCCGTAGTCACATTGAAATACTCAGCCAATTTCAGTAGCTTGTCTGCATTGGGCTGGGTTTCACCTGTTACGTAATATGAGATGGTCTGCGGCCGGACGGAGAGGGCCTCAGCAAGTGCTTTTTGTGTTGTTCCGGTTTTGTCTATTAGATTTCTGTTTTTGAAAAGAAAGAGCTGACCGCTCAAAGGTCAGCTCTTTTGAGGAATCTCCTGTACGCTCAGGGTACGAAAAAATCTGTCAGAAAATCAGTTCTGTCCCAATCAACGATCTTCAGACCGGATTCCTTTTCCGTGTGGACATCGAATTCAGCCAGGACCATCACCTGTGTATTCTCCCGGTCATAAAGCGGCCATTCATATGCCCTGCCGTAGGGAGAAATCTCCCCGGAGAGAGAAGGATTCCCGGTCTTTGCGAACTGGACCCACATTTTGCGCATGATTCTTCCGAAAGACTCATGTTCTCCTTTTGCCGTTGTCAACCCATAAAATATTTGGTCAGGAAATAGGTCCTGTCCCAATCCACGATCTTTACCTCGGATTCCTTTGCGGGATGGATATCGAATTCATCCAAAACCATCACTTTTTTGTCCGCGGTGTCATAAAGCGGCCAGTCATGCGCCTTTCCGTCCGGGGAGATGTCTGCGCCAAGCGAAGGATTGCCGCATTTTGCGAACTGAATCCACATCCTGCGCATGGTTTTTGAAAAGGTGGGGTCAAATAATCTTCCCGTGTCATCGGACATTTCAGGATGATTGAATACCGTTGAAAGCTCTATCGCGTGTCCGCATTTCATCACCGGGTCAGGAGACTCCGGCGTGAAGTAATAGGTGTAAACCCTGCCGTTTCCTTTGGCCTGACTCTCTGACTGCGTAATCGTGGGCACAATAAACCAGGACTGACTGAGCAGGCGGCAGTACTGCACCCGGCGCTCTTCCTTGACTTCACTGCAGTAGCTGTCAACAAGCGCTTTTTCTTCATCCGAAAGCTTTGCGTCCAGCTTCGCCTTCCGGGCGGCAGACCACGAGGCCCAGCCCTCCTCTCCGAAGCTGCTGGCGAAAAAGTTCATTTCATCCTTGTTGCAGCCCACAAGAAACTCGATATCCTTTGCCGCGCCTTCTTCATAGGCCCTGTATGGATCTGCGGGCAGATACCTGCCGTCTCTCTCAGGGAACTGACGCGTAAAGAGCACCTTTGCCGCATCCAGCAGCTTATACCCGTCCACCTTCAAAAGCTCGGCAACGGTTTTGCATCCCAACTCCTTCAGCAGATCATTTGTGCATTCGATGCCTTCCTCCGGAGTTTTTGTCTGGTTGACGGAACCGCTTTGGGCGATGACGCGCCTGAAATACTTCTGGGAGCCTTTGATCAGGGGAAGCATGGTACAGCTTCCGGCACCGGCGGATTCGCCCCAGATCGTCACGTTATCGGGATCGCCGCCAAAGCCCGCAATGTTCTCGTGAACCCACTTCAGGGCCATGAGCTGATCCAGAAGGCCCAGGTTCTGCGAATCGGGGTAGTCCTGACCGTCCGGCAGGTGGGACAGATGAAGGAAGCCGAGAGGCCCCAGCCGGTATGCGACGGTAACGACAACGACCTCCGGATTCTCTTTCAAAAGATTGAAGCAGTCAAACATCGGATCCACCGTCCCGCCCGATTCAAAAGCGCCGCCGTGTATCCATACCATGACGGGCTTCTTCCCGGCGGAAGCATCCTCCGTTTTCCATACGTTCAGGTACAGACAGTCTTCACTCAGGTCGTAAAGAGAACCCGTTTCAAATTCCGGATTTCCGAAGGCGCTGCATGCATTGTAATACGCTTCGTATACGCCGTCATCCGGGACGGGCTCCACCGGCGCCTTCCAGCGCAGCTCTCCGACAGGCTGTCTGCCGACAAAGGGAATGCCCCTGTATGTGACGATATTCTCTGTCTTTCTGCCCACGAAGGTTCCGTTCGTGCACCTGACCGCAAGCGACCTGTCATAGCTGTCGTCTGTGATCCGTTTGTTTTCACCGCCATACCTGGCTCTCAGCTGCTCTTTCACACTCGGAGACGCTTCCGGCTGTTTTGCGGCCTCGCTCATTTTTCTTTCCTCCTGATTGTTGATGATTGTTGACTTACGGAAACCATTTGTCGCTGCCGCGATTCTCATCCGGGAGAGGATGTCCTCATGCAGCAGTTGTGAAACGCTGAAACAGACGGCCGGCAGCTTCCATTTTTCCCGATCTTTCCGGTATATGAATGGAATCCCGGTCTCCCGCATGGCAGCATCAGCCCAAACGCCTGTCTTGAGACCGTTCCGGCCAAGGTTCCTCAGACCGCTCCCGCAGATCGTCTGAATTGGCCGGTCCCGCTTTGCTCAGTGCCGGGACCGGTCCGGGGAAACCAGTGATCAGGGGGACGGCCGGAAAAGAATCCGATGAATGGCATCGGTCATCTGCCGCAGTACGGCAGATGGGGATCCCGTGATTTGGCGGGTGGTGCAGGCCGAATTGTCTATTGTACTGTAACATAGATGAGGGTTTGTTTCAAGAACTGTCCGCAGATTCATCCATGGGATTTTTTTATATGAAGCAAGGTAATATCAAGCGTTATCCTTTTAAAAGGACTGCTGTTTCCGGGCCCTGTGGAGGGGGAGGTGCAGGATGAGAAGGGGAAGTCAGGTGAGTTTTTCGGCAGCCGCCTGCGCAAACCGCTCTCCGTTGTCTGTCCGGAGGGGCTGCCTGCTCAGACTGGTGTCCGCTCCCGATCCACGTCGTCAGCGGGCATTTCAGCTCAAGGCAGATATCCCATGGCGCGATACGGCCGTGCAGCATGGACGGGCGGACGGGTTTCTCTCCCGCATGCAGGTCAGTCATCAAGGGAGAGTCATCCGGAAACTGAAAATGTCCTGAATTGCGGTTAAAACATGACTGTGATACAATATCTGCCGAGGTGAAAGCCATGAGTAAGGGAAAGAAGTTCGCAGCGGTTCTCATGATCGCGGCCGTGCTCTGTATGGCAGGATGCTGCGCATGGGCGGAGAGTCTGTGCGGAAATGGCAGGATCAGCGTGTACCGGGAAGCATCCTCCGCCAGCCGTGCCCTTTTCAGTCTGCTGAGCGGGACGCCGGTGGAGATCATTTCCCGCGGCGGGGAATGGATGGAGATCCGGGTCAGGGGATCCTCTTCTCTGACGGGGTATGTTGCCCGGGAGAATGTGGGTGCCGGACAGGATGACACCTATGGAGCGACTGCGTGCTCAGACTGCAGCATGCCCACGGTATCTCTCCGTTCAAGAGCCGGCGCTTCCTATGAGGTCACGGAAGTGATTCCCACAGGGACATCGGTTCGTGTGCTGGGGTCATCCGGCAGCTTCAAAATCGTGCAGACGCCCTCCGGAAAAGTCGGGTGTCTTTCTGAAGGAGAAATCAGGTAACAGAATCGCAGGGACCGGATTCCATCGGGAATCCGGCTCTTTTTTTATGGCGCAGGTGCCTGCGGTTCCCGTTGCCCGGAGCTTACCCGCCGTGACATAGACAGCGGAGTCAGAGGATTCGGCCAGCAAGACGGCGTCCCGGGCAAAACAGGGAGCGATTCATCCTGACTCGCGGACAAAGAAGAAAGCCCCTGACTGCTCAGGGACTTTCTTCTTATAGAATCAGCTGTTTTGAGATGGCTGTATCAGCTCCGGGTCACTGGGTGCTCTGGGATTTCAGGAAAGTCTTGTTTTCATACATCTGCTGATCCGCACGCCCGAACACCTGGGCAACCTCGGACTGTCCCTCGAATCTGGCCATGCCGCAGGCAATGACGATACCTCCGGTCTGGAGGGCCTCCCTGTTGTGCTGATGCACCTTTTCGATCAGGTCCTGGATATGGGTGTAGTCATCTCCCTGCGAAATCACGGCAAACTCATCGCCGCCGATGCGGAAGACGGGACTGTGACTGAAGATGTCGCAGATGATCTTGCAGGCCTTGCGCAGGTACTGGTCTCCTGCCTGATGCCCTTCCGCATCGTTGATCAGTTTGAGATTGTTGACATCCAGAATGCTGATGGCGAAAGCCGTCGGGGTGTTTTCCTGGAGGCACTGGTCCAGCTGCGCCGCCGCATCCAGATATGCATGCCGGTTCCTGACCCCGGTCAGCGCATCGTAATACGCCTGGGTCTGCGCCTGTGCAAGGCGCCGGGCATATTCCTTCTCCTGCCGGACTGAGGAATCGATATCGTTGATGCCCACCACCAGGCGACGCCCGTCATTTTCCTCAATGACGGCAGCCTTGAGCTGAACATGAAGCGGTTTGCCGCCGATGGACATCCGAAAGCTCAGGGTAAAGATCCCGCTGCGCTCAATTTCCGCCAGGACCCCTTCCAGGGTAAACAGGGAGAGGAAACGCGCAAGATCACCGGGATGGACGCTCTTTTTCGCATCTTCCCGTGCGACGGCGAAGAAATCCTTTCCCTCCTTGGGCATCGACAGGAGCGGATTCCTTTCGGAGGAGCTGTATTCACGGAAAAGCCCGGTTTCGGGAACCACCACATAGATGCACAGGAAATCGCCCACCAGCGCATTGATGCGCGCATAGGCAATCCTTTCCTCCTTCAGCCGCTGGGCAAGGCGCTGCTGTTTCATCTGCTCATCGGCGCTTGCAACGCCAATGACGATCATGCGCGCATCATCATCCATGCGGGAAATCTTCATGGCGACATAGGTCGGCCCGTGATCTGAACGAAGACGGTAGGTCAGGGTATGCGTGTGACGCTGCTCCAGCAGCTGCAGCAGGCTCTGACGTTCCATCGTCCGGAGGAAGGTGTCCCGGTCATCGGGATGCACATACCGGTGGGCATCCTTGACGCATTCGTCAAAGAAGTTGTCCCCCCGGCGCGTTTCAGTCAGCATGCTGCTTTCATCATCCGTCCGGTA
This sequence comes from uncultured Eubacteriales bacterium, assembly GCA_900313545.1. Next base: position 5,509 of record OMRS01000002.1, read on the forward strand.
CTCGATGAATTCCCCGGTCTCCGTATTGACATAATACAGATTGGTATAGTTTCGGGCCAGCGTCTTGGCGATATGCGTAAAGATAATGCCCGTACTGCGGGCCTTTTCATAGGCTTCCTTTGTCGTCGCGTTCTCCCGCTGAATGCGGACCATTTCCGTCACATCCTGGCACATTCCCAGAATGCACAGCCGTCCGACATCATCGGTATATTTGAGCTTTGTCGTCTGAAACTGCTTCTGGTTCCCGGTCGCATCCAGGACATCCTCAAAGAAGATGTAGGGGGTTTCCATGGACAGCGCCATCCGGTCATCCTCGATAAAGTGCCTTGTGGTTTCCGCATCAAAAATCTGCGCGTCTGTCAGCCCGATGACCCCGTCCGGAGTTTCCTTGTGCGCGTAATCCGCAAAGGCCTGGTTGCAGGCCAGATAGACGCCGGTTCTGGCGTCCTTGGAGAAGTTCATCCCCGGCATGTTGTTCAGCAGGGCGGAAAGGGACGCCTTCAGTTCCGCGATTTTCTGCGCCGCCCGTGCGGCGGCTTCCGCATCCGTCAGGCGTTTCCCCAGCTTCTGGGTCTGCCGGTAATTGTTCAGCATGATGGAGAAACACAGGACAAACAGGCTGAGAGACACCATGGAATACATCATGTTGGTATTGCTGATCTGTCTGGCCTGCTCATGGAGAAACCGGACCCGCTCCACTTCGGAGTCCGCCATGGCATGATCCGGGTGCTCCTGATGATACAGATAGATCCGCTCCACGGCCTCATTGGCGGCCTGCTCGGTGGCTCTGGAGACCCACATCATGGACGCGAAAAGGATCAGCACCAGCAGGATGATCCAGACGATCACGTGCTGCTCATACTCTTCATGGCTGTCCCTGGAAATGAGGCGCCGGAAATACCCGAGCCCCAGGACCGACCAGACAATGAACAGGACATAGGACTCCGTCGCCATCGCGTCAAAGGACAGAAGGCCCGGGATCAGCAGCAGGAGGATAAAGCAGACCATCAGCACGCAGCCAAGGAGGCCGATGCGGGCCTGCCGCGTGTGCCCGGCAGCCCTGGCATGCCTGTAAACGCCAAAGGAGACAAGGCCGTAAATCAGGGTTGCGCCGAGGCTGGTCACGTCCACGATCCATCCGATGGCGGTTCTGCCCAGAAAGGGAATCAGGGAGGATACGGCAACGATTGCCAGAATCGCTTTGCTGGGGATCCCCTTGGAGTTCAGCCGGGACAGAACCTGGGGCGCCTCGCCGTCCCGGCCCGCGGCATAAAGAAGGCGGCTCAGCGCCAGGGTGTTTGCGATCAGGCTGGTGAGAATGACGCCAAAGAGCGCGAGCATCAGGAGGGCGACACCTGCCTGTCCGAGATAGTGATTGGCGGCGTAGAAGGCGGGAACCGCCTTGATTCCCTCCAGATTTCCCATGTCCTCAATATACGCCATCCAGCTGTCATACTCGGGCGGGTATGCGGAAATGGAAAGAAGGGAGACGAACAGGTACAGCAGCGTCGTCAGCACCACGGACCAGAGCAGGATCCCGCGGATCTTTTTGACGGGGAAGGTGTACTCCTCAGAAAAATGGGAGACGTTTTCAAAGCCGATGAAGGCCCATGGGGAAATGGCGGCGATGCGGACAATCTGCGAAAAGGGAGAGGAGCCTTCGGCGAACATCGGCGCAAAGCTGAAGGACGGGTCATGGCGCAGCAGCACGAAGACGGCGCACAGTGAGAAGCCGGCGGCAAAGACCAGGGCGGCCGCCACCAGGATGCGGCGGGTCAGGCGGGCGCTTCCCGCGCACAGCAGTCCGGTCAGCACCACCGCGCAGATGGACAGCAGCGCCTCCCCGAACCAGACCTCATAGCCGAAGATGCTGTAGTGAAATCCGAACTGGAACAGCCTGCCCAGGAAAAAGCGCGCAAACAAGGGGACGGAGGTGATGTTGGCCCACAGTACGGCCATGTAGGTCTGGAGGGTGAACCACAGTGCAAGAAATCCCAGGTCCTTTCCGCTGACCTTCTTCTGAAAGGAGTACACGCCTCCCGCATCGGGAGAAACCTGGATCATATACTGCAGGTTCCAGGTGATCACCAGAATGACGGACATTCCGACAAGGAGGCCGAATACCGTCCCCAGGATCCCGGATTTCTGCAGATAGGCGTTGCAGGTCACAATAAAGGAGCCCCAGCCGATACTGGCTCCGATGGAAAGCGACCAGATCCCCAGAGGGCTGGTCCCCGGGCGGAACCCGGTTACTGTCGTTTGTTCTCTGTTTTCCATTCGGCCATGCCTCCTCCGGTCCGCCGCGGCCATGGACGCGGCGCGGGCGTCCTGCGGCAGACGGACAGTCTGACTAAGAGGGTCTTCTGTTGTCAAAGAAGAATCCGGATAATTGCAGGCAAGGTGCATCCCTGGCGCCTTAACGGACGCGCCATCCCTGCCGGATGGCGGGAAGGGATCTGCGAAAATCCCTTTCTCTCCCGGATGCAAAGTGGCACACAAAACCACATCATGCATTATACCCTGAAATGCTCGATTATTCCATATAAACAGTCAGTAAAATCGTTTATTTGTGCCCTGCACACGCCGGGAGAACCCCGCAGGACCCAAACGCCCGGCACAGCAAAACCCCTGCGGGCGCGAAGGCGGGGATCAGGAGGCGCCGCGCCGGCGTCAAATCCCCGGATGCCCTGCGGCGAAGGAGAACAGGCAGGAAAGGAACAGGCCCCCCGGAGTCTCGGGCTCCGGGGGGCCTGATTTGGGACCTGGAGGACGGCCCCGCCCCGTGTCAGGAAAAAAGCTCCTGCTCGCGGGTAAAGAAGGCGCGCAGGGCGTCCAGGGAACGCCGGACCTGCTCGGTGCTCCGGCAGTAGGCGATGCGCAGGTGCCCGGGGAGGCTGAAGGTGTCGCAGGGCACCATCACCAGACGGTACTCAAGGGCCCTGCGGCAGGCGGCATTGGCATCCGTCCCGGGAAGCCTGGGCATGATGTAGAAGGTGCCGCCGGGGCGCGTCACCTGAACGCCGCAGTCCCTGAGCGTGGAATAGATCAGGTTCATGTTGGTCTCATACACCGACAGGTCCGAGGAGCGGTCGATGAGCCTGGCGATGAGGTACTGCATGAGGGAGGTGGGGCAGTTGTGACCGATGCCCCGGGAAATCTGGCCGCACATCTGCACCAGCATGGCGGACTGGCCGCAGGCCGGATTGACCGCCAGATATCCGATGCGCTCCCCGGGGATGGACAGGGACTTGGAGAAGGAGTAGCAGGACAGGGTCCGTGGCCAGAACCGGCTGAGATAGGGGGCCTGCCTGCCGTCAAAGACGATCTCCCGATAGGGTTCATCCGAGATCAGCCACAGCTCGTGGCCCAGCTCCCGCTCCTTGCGCTCAAGGAACGAGGCCAGATTCCGCAGGGTCTCTTCCCGGTACATCACTCCGCTGGGATTGTTGGGGGTGTTGATGAGCAGGGCCATCACCCGGGGATTCATGGCCTTCTCGAGGGCCTCGAAGTTGATTTCATAGTTGACGGGGTCCGCCTCCACCACGGTCAGGCGGCATCCGGTGGGCGCCACATAGGGGCCGTACTCCGAAAAGCAGGGGGCAAAGGTGATGATCTCGTCCCCCGGAACGGTGACAAGGCGGAAGGCGTGGGCGAGGGCGGCGGCGGCGCCGCTGGTGGGAAAGATGTCCTCGCCGGAATAGTTCATCTGAAAGCGCCGGTTGAGGGAGTCGGCGATGGCCTGCCTGACCTCGGGAATCCCCAGGGTGGGGCTGTAGCCGTGCAGAAGGGACTCCGGAATTTCATCCGGCAGGGACTGAAGGACGGATTTGAGCTCCGGCGGCGGGGGAACGGAGGGGCTGCCCAGGCTGAAATCGAAGACTTCGCCCCGCCCGTCCGCTGAAAGCCGGGCCGCCTCCTCGTTCAGCTCGCGGATGACCGATTTGCGGGAAAGCATGTCCCGGTAGATGGGGGAAATCATGCGCGACCCTCCTCGTCATAGGCGGCGAGGGCCTCGGAAATGTCCCGCAGATCCTCCCCGGAGAGGGGCGGATGGTTCACGGCCGCCACGTTCTCCTCCACCTGGGAGGGACGGCTGGCGCCGATCAGGGCGGAGGTGATGACCTCATCCCTCAGGACCCACTGCAGGGCCAGCTGGGCCAGGGTCTGCTCCCGGCGGCGGGCGACGGGCAGCAGGCGGTCCGTGAGGCGGGTGAGGCGCGCATCGATCATCTCCGGCTTCAGGAACCGGGGATCAAGGCTGGCCCGGGAGTCCGCGGGAATGCCGGAGCGGTACTTGCCGGTCAGGCGCCCGCCGGCCAGGGGGCTGAAGGCGATGGCGCCGGTGCCCAGCTCCCGCAGGGCATCCGTCAGGCCCCCCTCCACCCAGCGGTCCAGCATGCTGTAGCGGGGCTGGTGGATGAGCAGGTGGATGCCCATGGACCCGAGGATCTCGGCGGCCCTGCGGGTCTGGTCCGCGGGATAGTTGGAGATGCCCACATACAGGGCCTTGCCGCTGCGCACGATCTGCTCCAGGGCCCCCATGGTCTCCTCCAGGGGGGTCTGGGGATCCGGACGGTGGTGATAGAAGATGTCCACGTAGTCAAGGTGCATGCGCCTCAGGCTGGCGTCCAGGGAGGAGATCAGGTATTTCCGGCTGCCCCACTCCCCGTAGGGCCCATCCTGCATCCTGTAGCCGGCCTTGGTGGAGATCACCAGGTCGTCCCGGTGGGGGCGCCAGTCGAGGTCCATATGGCGGCCGAAATTGGTTTCCGCCTCGCCCGCGGGCGGGCCGTAGTTGTTGGCCAGGTCAAAGTGGGTGATGCCGTGGTCAAAGGCGCAGCGGAGGATCTCCGCCTGGGTGCCGAAGGGGGTGAGCTCCCCGAAGTTGTGCCACAGGCCCAGGGAGAGCATGGGGAGCAGGAGGCCGCTGCGGCCGCAGCGCCGGTAGGGGATCCGGTTGTAACGGTCAGGATGGGGGGTGTACATGGACGGATGCTCCTTTCATGTGGATCATTGGGGGGATTGTGCGACGCTTCCCCGCGCCAGGACGGGGGCAAGGAACTGACCGGTGTAGCTGTCAGGGCAGGCGGCCACCTCCTCGGGGGTGCCCTGGCAGATGAGGGTCCCGCCGGCGTCCCCGCCTTCGGGCCCCAGATCGATGACGTGATCGCAGGCCTTGATGACATCCAGGTTGTGCTCGATGATCAGCACGGAGTTGCCGTCGCCGACCAGGCGGTTGAGCACCTGCACCAGGCGGCTGCAGTCATCCATGTGCAGCCCGGTGGTGGGCTCATCCAGTACATAGAAGGTGCGGCCCGTGGACGCCCGGGACAGCTCGGTGGCCAGCTTGACCCGCTGGGCCTCGCCTCCCGAGAGGGTGGTGCTGGGCTGGCCCAGGCGGATGTACCCCAGTCCCACGTCGTGGAGGGTCTGGAGCTTGCGGGAGATGGCGGGGTAGGCGGCAAAGAACTCCAGGGCCTCCTCCACGGTCATCTCCAGCACGTCGGCGATGGACTTGCCCCTGTAGGTGACCTCCAGGGTCTCCCGGTTGTACCGCTTGCCCTTGCACACCTCGCAGGGGACGAAGATGTCCGCCAGGAAGTGCATCTCGATGCGCAGGATGCCGTCGCCGTTGCAGGATTCGCACCGGCCGCCCTTCACGTTGAAGGAAAAGCGGTTCTCCCTGTAGCCCCGCGCCCTGGCCTCGGGGGTGGAGGCGAAGACCCGGCGGATGAGATCAAACAGCCCGGTGTAGGTGGCGGGGTTGCTGCGGGGCGTGCGGCCGATGGGGCTCTGGTCGATGGCGATGACCTTGTCCAGCTGGTCGATGCCGTCGATGCCGTCGCACGCCCCCGGGCGGGTCCGGGCGCGGTTGAGGTCCCGCTGCAGCGTCCGGTAGAGGATGCTGTTGACCAGGGTGGACTTGCCGCTGCCGGAGATGCCGGTGACCACGGACATGACGCCCAGGGGGATGCGCACGGTGAGGTTTTTGAGGTTGTGCTCCCTGGCGCCCCGGACGGTGAGAAAGCCGGAGGGCCGGCGGCGCCGTTCGGGGATGGGAATGGCCTTTCTGCCGGCGAGGTAGTCCCCGGTGATGGAGCGCGGGCAGGCGATGATGTCCTCCACGGTGCCCTGGGCCAGCAGCTCCCCGCCGTGCTCTCCGGCGCCGGGGCCGATGTCCACGATCTGGTCCGCCTCCCGCATGGTCTCCTCATCGTGTTCCACCACCACCAGGGTGTTCCCCAGGTCCCGCAGCTGCTTGAGGGTGCGGATGAGGCGGGCGTTGTCCCGCTGGTGCAGCCCGATGGAGGGCTCGTCCAGGATGTAGAGTACCCCCACCAGCCCGGAGCCGATCTGGGTGGCCAGGCGGATGCGCTGGGCCTCGCCGCCGGAGAGGGTGGCGGCGCCCCGGGAGAGGGTCAGGTACCCCAGGCCCACGTCCTTGAGGAAGGAGAGCCGGGCATGGACCTCCCTGAGGATGGGTGCGGCGATCATCCGGTTCTGGGGGCCGAAGGACAGCTCGTCAAAAAAGCGGATGCCGTCCAGGATGGACAGATCGGACACGTCGGCTATGGAGCGCCCGCCCACCGTGACCGCCAGGATCTCCGGCTTGAAGCGCTTGCCGGCGCACTCCGGACAGGGGACCTCCATGGTCAGGGATTCGTAGTAGGCGTGGGCGGAATCGCTGCTGGTCTCGTGGAAGCGGCGCTCCGCAATGGGGATGACCCCCTCAAAGGCGGCCCGGAAGGAATGGAAGTCCCCCCGGGGAGAGGTGTACTGGATGTCCAGAAGCTCCTCGCCGGTGCCGTAGAGCAGGGCGTGAAGGGCTTCGGGGGACAGGCTGGACAGGGGGGTGTCCAGGGTGAAGCCGTAGCGCTCGGCCAGGGCCGAAAAGAACATGCCGGCCTGGGTGCCGGCCTCCCAGCCGGTGAAGCCGGGAACCGTGAAGGGCTTCTCGCGCAGGCTCTTGTCCCGGTCGGGCAGCACCAGGTCGGGATCCATGCGGGAGAGGAAGCCCAGGCCCGAGCAGGCGGGACAGGCGCCGTAGGGGCTGTTGAAGGAGAAGGACCGGGGGGCGAGCTCCTCCATGGAGATGCCGCACTCCGGGCAGGCCAGGTGCTCGGAGAAGAGGATCTCCTGCTCCCCGGGGCCGATGTCGGCAATCAGGATGCCGCCGGACAGGCCGGTGGCGGTTTCGATGGAGTCGGTCAGGCGGCGGCGGATGTCCTCCCGGATGATGAGGCGGTCCACCACCACCTCGATGTCGTGCTTGCGTGTCTTGGCCAGGGCGGGCGCCTCCGCGGCGTCCATGACCTCGCCGTCGATGCGCACGCGCACGAAGCCCTGCTTGACGACGGAATCGAGGATGCTCCGGTGCTCGCCCTTCTTGCCCCGGACCACCGGCGCCAGCAGCTGCACCCGGGTGCGCTCGGGCAGGGAGAGCAGCTGGTCGGCGATCTGGTCCACGCTCTGGCGGGAGATCTCCCGGCCGCATTTGGGGCAGTGGGGGGTGCCCACCCGGGCGTAGAGCAGTCTCAGGTAGTCGTGGATCTCCGTGACCGTGCCCACGGTGGAGCGGGGATTGCGGCTGGTGGTCTTCTGGTCGATGGAGATGGCGGGGGACAGCCCCTCGATACTGTCCACGGCGGGCTTTTCCATCTGCCCCAGGAACTGCCTGGCGTAGGAGGAGAGGGACTCCACGTACCTGCGCTGGCCCTCGGCGTACAGGGTGTCAAAGGCCAGGGAGGACTTGCCGCTGCCCGACAGGCCGGTGAAGACGATGAGGCGGTTGCGGGGAAGGGTCAGATCAAAGCCCTTCAG
>OMRS01000078.1 GCA_900313545.1 uncultured Eubacteriales bacterium
CAGGCGGCGGCAAATGAAAAAGGGATTCTGATCAAGGACGGCATTGTGGTGTCTGCGGCTTCCAAGGAGAAGACGGTTGAAGGCAAGGATGCCTCCCGCAGCGTCATTGCCCATGGCATCGATGCCTTTTCCAGGGGAGACCAGATCGGCATTGCGGTGACGGGGGACGTGCAGATCACCGGTGAAAACGGCAATTCAAAGGGAAGCGTCGATGCGACCGGTGTCGAGGCCGTTGTTCAGAACCGGGGAGAAATCACCCTGAACCTCGAGGGGGACATCGTCACGGAACTTGAGGAGGGGTCCACGGCGGATCTGTCGGGGTACGGCAAAACAGGCGCCCCATATTATGTGGATACGGGAGCCGGCCTGAATTTCAAGATCCTGGATGGCAGTATTGAAGCCGGCGTCAACGGCAGTATCACCGCGCAGAACATCGGCATTGTTGTGGATGGCGGAGACGTCAACAGCAGCGTGCTGCATTCTGTGTATCATGAAGGATCCGAGACACACTACAATCAGACGGATAATCCCACCGGGAAGGCCGTGGTCACCGTCGGGGCGGACACCGAAAATGATTATGAAGGCGGAAATGTCACCGGCGGGCTGTATGGCGTGGGCGTCTATAACAAGGAAGGCAGCGATGTGGTTGCCCAGATTGCGGTGGAGGGCACCCTGAAGGGGCAGGAAGCTGCGGTACTGGTCAATGAGAAAACCGACAAACTGGACCTGACGGTCTGGAAGATCGAAACGGAGAAGGATACCCCCATCGTGGGAACCCTGGCCAATGTGGACGGGAACATCGAAACCGTTTCCACGGAGAAGACGTCGAAACTGGAAAAGGAAATCCAGTACATTATCCGTGTGACCCAGCCTGAGCATGCGAAGCTGTCCCTTTCCGGAACAGGTCTGGGGAATTACACGAGTGCCAGCGGTGAAGAAATGAAGACGCAGACCGAGGGCAAAGATGTCTTCCTGGAGATCAATGCGGACAGCGGGTACCGCGTGGTGGCGGCCTACAGCGATGAGGGAAAAGAAGTCCCCATGATCAGGGATGCCCAGGGCAAGTACTACGTCAAGGTTCCCCGCGGCGGCGGCGTCTGGCTTTCCGCCAGGCTTGAAAAGATCGTCCAGGACAGCGGCGACGGAGACGGCGGCGGGTACTACAGAGAAAAAGACAGCCGGAAAAAGACCCAGACCATTTCCATTCGGGCGACCCGCGCCGAGGTGCTGGGTGCCAGCCGGATTCTCGAGCGGAACACATATGACCTGCTCTGCGAGTATTCCGCGGAGGAACAGGTGGCGGCCATCCTGATGCTCACCGGATACGAGGACGTGCTCTCCGTGGCCGGAACGCGCTTCCAGGCCCCCAGAAACGTGCAGACCCTGCTTCGCTCCTACAAGGACGAGCTCCGCGCGCTGATCCAGAGACAGCTTCTGAATCTGGACGGCGTGGAGCGGGAATGGTTCGTCATCCGCGTCAGGATCGGAAACGACATCTATCTGTATGCCTTCAGGCAGGACGAAAGAGGCCGCTGGATCTTCAAGGTGGTCAAGGAAAAATAATTCATAAAAGATAAATAAATGAACGCCCCGCAGGAGAACCTGCGGGGCGTTCGGATTTGGTTTGGAGGTCCTGCTTAGAATTCCAGGTTTTCGTATCTGCGGCACCAGGTGTACTTGGACACGGCGCTGCGCTGCGCGGTGACACAGGAGAGCAGGGCCTGAAGATAGCTGGGAAGGAACTCATCAAACTTGACCTCCAGCACCTCCACCGGGTCGTCAAAGACGGGGTAGGTGGGCAGCCAGCGGTCGAAGATGTCCTTGCGGCCCAGTCCCGTGCGGATCTGTTTGTCAAAGGTGATGCGCACCTCCTCCGCATGGTGGATGTACGCCTCCCGGACATAGTCCACCACCACCGCGGGACGGAGCAGGCGCAGGGTCATCTCCCGGTACACATCGTGCAGCAGGGGATGGCGCATGCGCTCCAGTCCGGAGGGGTCCCCGGCGATCAGCTGGTCGGCCAGGTCCCTGGGGATGGAGACGCTCTGCTTGGAGATCAGGTCCCCGTACTTGCTCTTGCATTCCAGCTTGATGACCCGGTCGCTGAAGTTGTAGATGCGGATGCGGTATTTCTTCCGGTGGCCCACGCCCGCGATCTTCTCCTCCAGCGCGTCGTTGTTGAGGGTATCAAAGTACAGGGAGCGGATGACGTATTCATTGTGCTCATCCCCGTTGGGGTCGTGCATCAGCACCGGGGAAATGAGTCCCCGCAGCACCGTCAGCTCCGCCGGGGTAATGAGAAACTTCAGCTCATGCCGCAGAGGAATTGCTCGCTGTGTGGCCATGGCCGCCTCCTCAGTTGCCCGCCTCGGACTGGCAGGCGATCAGGGTGGCGTTGTGCACGCCGGGGGTGTCCAGCATCTTGTTGACCACGTCAAAGCGCTCCCGCAGCTGGACCTCCACGGTGAGCTCCACGCCGCCGGGGGTCACGGCCTTGCTGCGCAGGCGCTGCACCTTGATGCGCCGCACGAAGGTCATGACGTCGTTTTCCGCCTCCTGGTCGTAGTGCACCACCAGCAGATAGGTGTTGGGGCTGCGCAGGCGGAAGAAGGAGAGGGCCAGCACCGCGATGGAGATGCCGGCCACCACCACCAGGGCGATGGTGTACAGCTCCGCGCCCAGCAGGATGCCCATGGTCAGGGACCAGAACATGTAGGCGGTGTCCAGGGGATCCTTGACCGCGGTCCTGAAACGCACGATGGACAGGGCGCCCACCATGCCCATGGACAGGGCGATGTTGGACTTGATGCACATGACCACGGGGGTGGTGATCATGCACAGCATGATCAGGGTGGTGGCAAAGGACGGGGAATAGAGCACGCCCCGGAAGGCCCTGCGGTACACCAGGGCGATGATCAGGCCCACCAGCAGGCCCATGGCCAGGGCGATGACCATCTTCAGGGGGGTGAGGGCCAGCATCTGCTGGTCAAACCAGTCGGAGACATTGGCGTTGTTGATAATGGATCGCATGAACAGTTCCTCCTCAGTCAGCTTTCTGCGTCGGGGTTGTCGGGACAGGGACCAAAGTAGCCTTCCATCTCCGCCTGGGACAGGCCGAAGTAGTCGATGATTTCCTGCCAGATGTAATAGGGGCGCCGGGGGAAGATGCGCCGGAGCATGCGCTCGCAGCGGGTCATCCAGTAGCTGTAGCCGCCCTCCGGGTTCTTGGGCTGGTCAAAGCTCACCTTGGGATGGACCTCCGCCGCCCAGCGCTGCATGTGCATCATCATCTCCGGCTGGATGACGGCCACCATGGAGTTGAACAGGCTGGTCAGGTAATCCGTCCTGAACACCGTCTGGAAATACTGCCCGTAGCGGCGCAGGAAGCGGTCCTGGATCTCCGGGTGCCGGATCAGCTTGCGGATCAGGATGTTGGACTTGATCTTCTGGGCGCCCATGCCCTTTTCGTTGAGCACGTAGGCCACGCCGCCGGAGAGCTTCTTGCCCACCAGCACGTTGAAGAATCCCCAGTCGCTGTCATAGAAGAGGTAACGCCATTTGCCGTCCCCGGACTTGGCGTTGCGGTAGAAGCGGATGTTGCCGGGGTCGGTGTTGCCGAAGAAGCTTTCAAAGATGAAGTAGTCGAGCATGTTGTCGATGTCCACCTGGGAGCAGACATAGGCGTAGGCCTCGGGGTCCTCCGCCAGGTCGTGGCTGTTCAGGTACTCCACCAGGGCCTTGTAGTCCGCGTTGCTGCCCTGGTTGACCTGGGTGCGGCTGGTGCCGCCGGCCTCCAGCAGGTCCATGTCCTTGTAGTTCTCCCAGCCCATGTGCTGGGCCACCATCTTGGCGCCGGCCCGCTCGCGCATGTTGTAATGGCCCCAGTACTGCCCGTTGATGTAGACGATGACGGGCTGCCAGGCCTGGGTGACCAGGCTGGAGCCGGCCTGCTCGATGATGCGGGCCTGCATGCCGTCGATGACCCGCGTGTACAGGCCGTCCTGGCCGCCGTTTCGCAGCACGAAGCTGGCGTAGGAGGTGTAGGGACGGTCCTCGAAGAGGGGATAGTCGAAGCTGGAGGCGCCGTACTGGCCGTCCGCCTTGACGTAGAGGCTCTTTTGCGGCATGTCCAGGGAGAACTGGCCCATGACGCGGAAGGTCATGCCCTGGTTCAGGCACTGTTTGCCGGAGCGGTCGTAATACTCCACCCAGCCGCCGAAGGCGTTCTTCTGCCAGTAGGTGGCGTTTTTCCAGGGGGTGTTCTGGGTTTCCCGGTTGAGCTCCGTGCCGTCGGCGAACATGCCGGTCTCGTCGTTCCAGAGGTTGTCATTGCTGGTGGTGATGCACACCACCGGCAGGGTGTGGTAGACGGAGACCAGGAAGGTCTGGGAGGTGATCTGGGAGGGCTCCAGGCCCTCCCGGAAGGAGCGGGCCCGGATGCAGGTGTTGCCGTGGACCTCCAGGGGCTCCCGGTAGATGGGGGAATTCTCGTCGGGATCGCTGCCGTCCAGGGTGTAGCGGACCACGCTGCTGCCGGGAATCGAGATGCGCACCGCCGTGTCCCCCTGCAGGGGCCGTTCAAACAGCCCGCCGGGGGTCAGGAAGACGGGGGGATCCGCGTAGCCGGTAAAGCCCAGCCCGTTGGGCTCGCCGGGGGTGGGCTGGGAATAGTAAAACAGGCCGGCCTGTCCCAGCGTGCGGCCATAGGAGGTGTCGTCATAGAGCTGGGGGACGACCACCTTGTCCAGAATCTGGCCCTCCGGCGTGGAAAGCACGATGGTTTCGCCTGCCTGTTTGAGGTTGTAGTTGGTGAAGGTGTATTCCCCGCGCTTGCTGGTCTGGGTGGTGTCGCAGTAGATCACGGAGTATCCGCCCGGGGGGATGGTCAGGTCCGGAAGCTGCCACTTCCGGGGCTTCTTCACGTTGTCAGACAGGCCGTAACCCTTGAGGTTCACGGCCTGTGCTGTCATGTTGTAGAGTTCGATGTAATCGTAGAAATAGTTGACCCCGGGGCCGTGGGTCTTGGTGTTGCCGGTCATCACCTCCGTGATGAACAGCCCCGAGGTGTTGGCCAGGCACCGCTGGGTGTCCATGGCGGTCATGGAGTTGCGGGTGTTGGGCAGGCCCGGCGTGGGCTGGGTGAAGACCCGGAAGGATCCGTCGTTCTCCTCGTCCCGTCCCCAGGAGCAGTCCGCCTCCAGGTTGTCATAGGTCACCAGGTCGATCATCCGGCCCTGGATGTCCGAAAGGATCAGGGTTTCCCCGTTGCTGCGCAGGCGGAAGCTGGTGTGGGGCCAGGTTTCCCCCTCGCGGGCGGCGCGGTTCTTGCCGGAGCAGAAGACCACGTAATAGCCGCCGGGGGCCAGGGTGGAGCCCTGGGGGAAGCGCCACTTCACCAGGGAGTCCGAATTGTCCGTGAGGGCGTAATTGGACAGGTCGATGGTCGCGTTTCCGGTGTTGTGGATCTCGATCCAGTCCGGCCGCTCCCCGTCCGCGTCGGCGATGGAGGTGATGCTGCTGGCAAGGACCTCGTTGATGACCAGCACCCCGGGCTGGAGCACGTTCTGGCTGCGGAACTGGGCATAGCCCTCCTGGGTGTTGGCAAAGCCGGGGGTGTACTGCTCGGTGATGATGTAGTTGTCGTCCTTGATCCAGGTGTAGCTCATGTTGGCATCCATCGCCGGCACCTGCACGTGGCTGTAGGCCACGCCGTCCGTGCCGAAGAGGTAGAGGGTCTCACCGGAGGAGGAGATCTTGAAATTGGCGTGCAGGGGCAGCCCGGGGGTGTTCTGGGTGGAATCCGAGGCGAAAACCAGCACCCGGTCGCCGGGGGCGAGGATCTGGTCCCTGAACACGAAGAGGATCTTGTCCTCCCGGTCCGAGAGGCCGTAGCCGCCGATGTCCACCGGCTCCGCGCCGGTGTTGCTGATCTCCACCCAGTCCGGGAAGGCGCCGTTCTCGTCCGGATAGGCGGTGCGGTTGCTGGACATGACCTCGGTGATGCGCACGGAGGGATTGCCGGTGCCCTTGCGGCTCTCCTCCACCAGCGTGGAGGTGACGTTGACCGCGGGGGTGACGCCCACCTTGGGGGAGAGGATGATCAGCCCGCCCAGCAACGCCGCCATGAGGGCGATGAGCAGGATGGCGGTCTTCTGGGGCTTTTCCCGCTTGATGGAGGAGCGCCTGCGGCGCTTTTGAACATGTCGGTCTCTGGTTTGCATGAAATGGTTCCTTTCAGGCCCAAACGGCCACAAGTGATCATATCACGAAAAGCCGGCTTTGAAAACGGAAAAATCAGGGTGCGAGGGGCAGCGTGAGGACGCGGTACTGGCCGCCGCAGGACAGGCGCAGCAGCAGCCGGGTCTTGCTGCGGTCCCCGGGATCGGCGCCGGAGAGGGGAATCTGGATCTCCCCGCCGGCATCCGGGCAGAGCATCTGCCCGGAGAGCAGGCGCTGCATGGGGTGCCCGTCGCTGCTGATGAGGGTCGCGTGGATCTGCAGGGGGACGGGGCTCTGGAGGGTGCACAGGATGTCCCCCTCCTGCAGGATGCGGGGGTCGGGGTCCCAGGAAAAGTCGCCGCTGCTGGCGCTGAGCAGCCGCTCGGCGCACAGGAAGGGGACGCCGTCCTCCAGCGCGAACACCTGGACCATGGCCGCCGAGTCGTCGCTGAGCTTCAGCTTGAGGGTGCGGGAGAGGCGGCCCCTGTCCACGCTTTCCCCCTCCTTTTCGGTGAGGGTGACGGCGGACTCCCACATCCAGGTGCCGCTCTTCTTGCGGACGATGCGGTAGAGGATGGGACAGGGGGTCTGCACGGTATAGGAAAAGGGCAGCGCGGGCTGCTCCGGGGTCAGCTGGCAGTCGGAGAAGGTGAAGCCCGTCAGGGGCTGGGGCACCAGGGCCGCGGCCGCGCTGGGGACCACCACCTCCCCGGCGGAGGGGGAATAGAGCTGTGCCGTGGAGGAGGCCAGGTTGGTCAGCAGCCACTGGTGAAGCTCCATGAGGGTCAGCAGGCCGTCCCCGTCGATGTCGGCATCCGTGTAGCCGTACAGGCCGAGGGCCTGGGAGAGGGCGCAGCAGAAATAGGAAACGCTCTCCATGTGCTCGCTGTCGTAGTACCAGGCGCTTTCCCATCCCTGGGCGCTGGTGAGCACGTGGATGCCGGAACCTTCAAAACAGTTTTTGTGGAGGGAACCGTGCCCGATGAGGGCGCCGGAGGTGCATGCGTCCACGATGAGGAGCCGCTCCCCGGGAAGGCGAGCGAGCAGTTCCCGGAGGGTCCGTCCGCTCAGGGGCGTTTCCGTGCTGCCGTCCGAGAGGAGCAGCGTGGCCTCCCCGTCTGCGGGAGCGAAGCCGTGGGTGCACAGGTACAGGATGGACAGGTCGGAGTCCTCCGCATCCCCGAAGGCCCGCAGAAGGCATTCCTCCAGGGCCTCCACCGTTCCGACGGTGCCGTCCTCCACGTACAGGGTGCCGGAGGAGAAGCCGGCGTTCATCAGGGCGGAAGAGAGCAGCTGCAGGTTGCCGGAGCCCGCCTTGCCCAGGTCCGGCTGGGAGGTGAAGCGGCTGCAGGCGACAAGCAGCGCCCGGGATTCACAAAGCGCGGAAAGGGAAAAGAGCAGGCACACGATCAGTGCCGGAAAAAAACGCCGCATGCCCTCGCCTCCTTTCGCTGCCGGGAACAGATTCGGTGTCCATTGTACCGGATTCCTTCAAAAATGCAACGATCAACCACGGACGGCCGCTGTTCTTTGGCACCGGTCCGGCATGCACGAGGATCCGCCGCATGGACGGTACCGGTCCAAAGGATCAGATGGGTGCGGCCCAGGCGGAGGCGTGATTCCCTACCGGGTCATCCGGCGGGCGGGATCTGACAGGGGCCGTGGTCGTTGACGGACACGGCGGCATCCGCTATACTGGATTTGCCGCTCAGGACGGGCCCTGTTGCTGCCCCATGTCCGGGAACCGGAAGCAGGTTTAGATCCGGGACGGACCCGTGAGGACGGCAGGCGCTTTGCCATCATTCCTTTTTGGGATGTTTGGGGACGGGAAATGTTAGTTGCAAACTTAAATTCCACTTTGCATAAGCAAAATCCACCCCTCAGCTTGTTTCAGAGGGGAATCTATTTAGATGAATCTCAATTCAAAGCAAGCTGCACAGAAGCGATTGCTTCAACATGTGCAATGCGCACAACTATCGACCTTCTGGTCAAACAGACGATCAGTTGAAGGGCGCACTTACCCAGAGGTGGCATTTCCTAAAAATTATTGGATCGACAAATTCCACCTCATCATATGGACCTATGTTCATTACACTACAGACAGTATATCATAGTAAACGGGGCTGGAAGAAAATGGGAATTACCGGGCATGCCATCAGTTCTGGCAGGAAAGCCAACCGGTCTGACACACATGGGTATCGTTTAGCAAAACTGAATTCCATCTCATTGATTTGTGTATTTAAATTCCACATGCCTCCCAGAGGGGGTGGAATTTAGAATTTCAAGTTTCATGGGGACGGGAAACCGTCAGAAACAGCGCGTTGCCATTGAAAAAAACGGAGGGCATGGTATAATGTCACCGACAGCAGGAGGATCATGAGATGCCGGTGATTTGCATTCGGAATGCGTCCGTTTCGGACGCGGAGGCTGTGGCAGACCTGGAATCCGCCTGCTTCCTGCCGGCGGAGGCGGCAAGCCGCCTCCGGATCGCGCGCCGCATCGAGGTCTTTCCGGAATGCTTCTGGCTGCTGACGCTGGACGGGTGCCTTGTGAGCGCCGTGGACGGGTGCTGCAGCGACGAGGAGGTCCTGCAGGACCGCATGTTCGAGGAGGCGTCCCTGCACCGTCCGGAGGGCCGGTGGCAGATGCTCTTCGGGGTGATGACGCGGCCGGAGCGGCAGGGACAGGGCTATATGCACAGACTGATGGACAGGGTCCTTGAGGACTGCAGGAAGCGGGGAAAGGCAGGGGTGATTCTCACCTGCAAACCCGAAAAAATCAGCTTCTACCGTCAGTTCGGATTTGTAGATGAAGGCCGGAGCGCATCCTGTCACGGGCAGGCCCTGTGGCACCAGATGCGGCTTCGGCTGTGAAGGAATAGGGAGGAAACGCGCGTGAAAGGGAGTTATGTCATCAGCTGCTGCTCAGCAGCGGATCTGACGCTGGAACTGATTCAGAAACTGGATGTGGAGCTTCTGTGCTTTCATCTGACACTGGACGGGGTACAGTATACCGATGATCTGGGACAGAGCATGGATATCAATCATTTTTATGCGGAGATGGCTGCGGGAAAGATGACCAAGACCAGCCAGATCGGCATCGGCGAGTACATGGACCACTTTGAAAAGTTTCTCGCCGCCGGACAGGACGTGCTGCACATCACCCTGTCCTCGGGCATTTCAGGCACCTTCAACTCCGCGACGGCCGCCGCACAGGTGCTTGCCAGCCAGTACCCGGAACGCAGACTGGTGGTCATGGATTCCCTGGCCGCCTCCTCCGGCTATGGCCTCCTGATGGCGGGCATCTGCCAGGAGAGGGACAAAGGGGCCAGCCTGGATGAGCTCATCGCCTATATTGAAAGGGAGAGGCTGCACCTCAACCACTGGTTTTTCTCCACGGACCTGCAGTACTATGTCCGGGGCGGCCGGATTTCCAAGGCTTCCGGATTTGTGGGGGGACTGCTCAACATCTGTCCGCTGCTCAATGTCAATAAGGAAGGCAAGCTGATCCCCAGAACCAAGTGCAGGGGAAAGCGCAAGGCCATTGAGACCATCGTCCAGCGCATGGAGGAGCATGCCCGGGACGGCCATGACTATGACGGCCCCGTCTACCTGTCCCAGTCCGCCTGCATGGAGGACGCCGAAGCGGTGGTCAGCCTGATCAGGGAGCGGTTCCCGAAGGTGGGAGAAATCTCCATTTTCAATATCGGCGCCCTGATCGGGGCCCATACCGGTCCCGGAACCGTGGCGCTCTTCTTCTGGGGAGACGAGCGCGGGGAGTAAAGAAATCCGGGGATGCTTTTGACCTGCGCCCTGAATCCGCACGCGGATTCAGGGCGCAGGTGTTTTTGGCCATCGCCGGGTGCGCCGCCCGCCGCCTGATCCCGGGAAAGGCGGACGGGGCATGGCGGCCTGACGCCCCCATCCATCGGCAGCGACGGGGCTATCCGGTCACAGGGTCCCGGGAGCCTGCATCCAAAGGCGGAACGGCTCACGGAAGATAAAAAGCAGGCCCCTGAACCGGAAAAGGTTCAGGGGCCTGCTGAGGGTATTCCTCAGGCGGGTCTGTCTGTGCCCGGGACAATCCTTTGCGGGAAAGGCTTCGCTTTCAGGAAAAGGGGGATCGGCTTAGTACATGCCGCCCATGTCCGGAGCCGCCGGGGCGGGCGCCGGGGTCTTCTCGGGCAGATCCGCCACCAGGGATTCGGTGGTCAGCACGGAGGCCGCCACGGAAGCCGCGTTCTGCAGGGCGCAGCGGGTGACCTTGGTCGGGTCGATGATGCCGGCGTCCTTCATGTCCACATACTTGTCGCACAGGGCGTCATAGCCGTAGCCGGGCTTGTCGGCGCGCTTGATGTTCTCCACCACCACGCTGCCTTCAACGCCTGCGTTGGCTGCGATCTGACGGACCGGCTCCTCCAGGGCGCGCAGAACGATTTCAACACCGGTCTTGGCGTCGCCGTGGAACTCGGGGAGGATGGCCTTCACATTGGGGATGCAGTTGAGCAGGGCGGTTCCGCCGCCGGGCACGATGCCTTCCTCAACGGCGGCACGGGTGGCAGCCAGGGCGTCCTCGATGCGCAGCTTGCGCTCCTTCATCTCCACCTCGGTGGCCGCGCCCACGCGGATGACGGCAACGCCGCCGGCCAGCTTGGCAAGGCGCTCCTGGAGCTTCTCACGGTCGTAATCAGAGGTGGTCTCGCCGATCTGGGCGCGGATGGAC